>JACVCM010000109.1 GCA_016742125.1 Sphingomonadaceae bacterium
TCCGTGTAGTCCACGTATGGCTTGCGCACCACGACATTGCGATAGTGAACGTGGTTGATACAGTCTCGCTCGCCTAGGTAACGGCAAACCGCCACCGGGTCTTCGCCCATCTCTCGGCTGACGCCGCAATCGAAAGTCATGCCGTTGTAGGGGCTCTTGACGAGACTCAAATATTGTTTCCAGTGCTCGAAGGTCGCCATGATTTGCTCGGAGCCCCGGCTTAAAGGCACTGGAGGATCATTCGGGTGCAGCGCCAAACGTACATTTGCTTTTTCCGCTTCGGGAATAACCGCTTTCAAGAAACCTTCCGCCCGCTTCATTTGTTCCGCCCTGGTGTGTGTGCCCACGCCGTCCCGGGGCGGCAGATTCTTGGAGATCTCATAGTCGTAAGCCGTATATCCAGCCCCGCCTCGCCCGATCTCCTCCTTATAGCCTTCGATCAGCCTGTTGGCGTAGAAGTTGTATTCGATCACTGGCAACCCCACCTTGCCCGCCAATGCTTCTGCCAATCTTGCGGGTAGCAGCCGGTCGAGCGTCGAGCGTAGCGTTGCCTTGGGTCGTGCACGTTTTTCGGACAACAGCAGTTCGTCAGCCGTTTCGTCGGGCAGAAAATCGATCTCTATGCTGTCGCCTGGGCGCCAATAGCTGCTGATCTGTAAAATAGCAGGGCCGCTGAGTCCCCGATGCGTGAACAAGGCGGCTTCGCGAAATGCAGTCTTGTTGTGCCTTGCAACAACCTCTGCCGATACGCCTGACAGCTCGCGAAACAGAACATCGGCCCCGCCCAATGTGAGCGGCACCAACGCCGGTCGCGGCTCTACGATCTTGAGGCCGAACTGTCTGGCCAGATCGTAGGCAAAGGCGGTTGCCCCCATTTTCGGGATGCTTGGCCCACCGGTGGCGATGACCAGCGAAGTAGCGCTGGCATTCACCCGATTATAGCTCACACGGTAAACGCCGCCACTATGAGAGACATCAGCCACTGGCGCGTTGAAGGCGAAATCGACCCTGCCGCCCGACGACACCGAACGGTCGCATTCGTCCATCAGCATTTCGACAATCTGTCGCGCGCTGCCATTGCAGAATAGCTGGCCTAGCGTCTTTTCGTGAAACGCAATGCGGTGTTGCTCCACCAGCTCGATAAAATCCTGCGGCGTATATCGTCCGAGCGCGGACTTTGCGAAATGCGGGTTGATGGACAGATAACGTTCCTGCGCACGTGTTGTCGTCGCATTCACATTGGTGAAGTTGCACCGCCCGCCGCCCGAAATCAGGATTTTCTTTCCCGGTCCGCTGGCATGGTCGATCACCAACACCCGCCGTCCCCGTTGGCCCGCAGTGAGCGCGCACATCAACCCCGCGCCGCCGGCGCCAAGAATGATTGCGTCATATATGTTCGACTTGACCACTGCCGACCCCTGCACTGCCCGCACTATATTGCCAAGCGCTTTGCTTTGCGGCAAAGGCCGCCGCCATGACCGACGATACCAAATCAAATGGGCCGGACACCCCGCCCGACCACCTTTCGATCAACCCGATGAGCCCGCATTTCGACGGCGACCTGCTGTCGCGTGGCGTCGGCATCCGCTTCAAGGGCGAAAAGCGCACGACGGTCGAGGAATATTGCATCTCGGAAGGCTGGATCAAGGTTCAGGCCGGTAAGGCGCGCGACCGCAAGGGCAATCCGCTGCTGATCAAATTGAGCGGCCCGGTCGAGGCCTGGTTCGAAGACCTGGGTGACGACGCCCCGGTGGCGAAGGTTTAAGTTTCATCAGACAAACACCGTTCGTCGCCCCTGGTTGGGCTGGGGCCCATCGCGTCCGTCAGCTTAGACCGATAGGCGAGATAGGCACCGGCCTTCGCTAGTGCGACGAACAATTTCAGGTGCACTCTACCCCTTCGGAAAAATCGAGATCAGTTTCGCCAGCTGATCGTTGACTGGGTCGAGCTTGTCGTCCGGCGTCTTGCCCAGACGCACGATGGTCAACCGATGCTGCGGTGAAACCACCACAAACTGCCCCAGATGACCCAGCGCCGCAAAAACGTCGGACGGCGCCTTGCCCGGAAACAGCACCTGGTCGCGCCCGTCGTTGCGCGGACGATTGAGCCAGATATGTGCACCATAACTGTTGTCGTTCTTGCTGGGCGTCTTCATGAAACGGGTCCAACTCGTCGGCAGCAGCTGTGCTGCGCGGACCGAGCCGTTGTTGCGCAGGAACTCGCCGAACTTTGCCCAGTCGCGCGCGGTGGCGTGAATGATGCTGCCGCCAAGCATCGTCCCATTACGGTCGAACTCCGGAAAAGCGCTGGTCATGCCAAGCGGTTCGAACAGGCGACCGCGTGCATATTCGAGCATCGCATCGCGCCGAACTACCGGGTCTTTGCTGTCGGTCAGCGAGCGCGTCATGATGTCGGCCAAAATGTTGCTGGTCGCGCTGCTATACTCGAATTTCCTGCCCGGTTCGGCTTCCAACGGCCGCGCCTCGGCATAGCGGGCGACATTTTCCCGGCCGTCGAGAAACAGCATGCGCGGCGTATCGGCATCGAATATTTCGACATCGCCTTCGGCCATTTCGGTATGGTCGAGTCCGGCCGACATATGCAGCAAATGACGGATGGTAATGTCGCTTCGCCCATCCCTCGGGGTTTGCCATTCGGCCACCGGCGCCGGTTCGTCGAGCGCCAGACGTCCATCCGCCACCATTAAGCCCACGAGCGTTGCCGTGACGCTCTTTGCCATCGACCAGCTGATGAGGCGGGTGTCAGGCCCATATCCCGGCGCATAACGCTCTGCGATCACCCTCCCCCCCTGCATGATGACGAGCGCGC
This sequence comes from Sphingomonadaceae bacterium, assembly GCA_016742125.1. GTDB lineage: Bacteria > Pseudomonadota > Alphaproteobacteria > Sphingomonadales > Sphingomonadaceae > Sphingorhabdus_B. The sequence continues at coordinate 2,830 of JACVCM010000109.1, forward strand.
GTGTTTCGGCCAACGCGGGATCTTCGAAAAAGGGCGCCATCGCACTGGCGAGGCGCTCCTTGCCGACCACCGCATCGTCGGCAATCGTGCTGATGCCTTCTGCCTTGGGGGGCGGCGCAGGCTCTTCGGCACAAGAAGCGAGCAAAAGGGAAAAAGCGGTTGCGGCGAGCGCGAATTTGTTCCTAGGCATGACGCGCACCGATGCACCAGATGGAGGACCAATGGCAACCGCAACTTCGAAGCAGCCTGCAAAAGCGCCTGCCGGCTTTGGGCAAAAGGTGAAGCTGGCGGTGCTTGCGATAATGGCGATCGCGGCGCTGTGGCTTGCCTGGAACTGGACCAGCATCAAGGGCCAGGCCCGTGTCGGCGCGGCCTATGGCGCGCATATCACCTGCTCATGTCGCTATATCGAAGGTCGCGATATGGAAGCTTGCGAAACCGACAAGGAAGCAGGGATGGAGATGGTGAGGCTATCCGACGATCCCGAAAACAAGCGCGTCACCGCGTCGGTCCTGTTCCTTGCCGAAGCCGTTGCCGAACGGCGCGGGGCATTCGGATGCGTGCAGTTGAACGAAGCGGAGATTGAGGATTTATAAAAGCTAAATCCGACCGTCGCACCAGCGAAGGCTGGTGCCTATCGCGTATCTCTGTCAAGAACGAAAGGCGAGACAGGCTCCAGCCTTCGCTGGAGCGAAGGGTTGTTTAAGCTGCCAGTTCGACCGACGCCGCCACCGTCTCTTCGATCCAGCCGCCGCCCAGCACGCGGTCGCCATCATACAGCACTGCGGCCTGACCGGGGGACACGCCATATTCGCTTGTTTCGAAGCGGAGCCATTCGCCGTCAATGACGGCCGGGACAGGCTTGGCCATCGACCGGACTTTGGCGGCGATTGCCTTGCCCTGCACATCGGCGAGCCAGTTTGCCTCGATCACCCTCGCCGCATCGACCGCAAGCGCCTCGCGCGGGCCGACGATGACTTGCTGCGTGGCGGGATCCAGCCGGACCACATAGAGCGGCACTGGCTGCCCGCCGACTTCAAGGCCTTTGCGCTGGCCCACGGTATAATGGATCATGCCCTTGTGCTGTCCCAGCACCCGGCCATCCAGATGGACAATGTCTCCGCCAGTATCGGCGTCCGGCCGAACCTTGCGCACGACACTGGCATAATCGCCATCAGGGACGAAGCAGATGTCCTGGCTGTCCGGTTTCATCGCCACAACCAGCCCCATTTCCTGTGCAATCGCGCGCACCTGCGTCTTCGGCATGCCGCCCAAGGGGAAACGCAGAAAGTCGAGCTGCTCCTGTGTGGTGGCAAAAAGGAAATAGCTCTGGTCGCGCGCGGGGTCCGCCGCACGGTGTAACTCGGCGCCCCTTTCGCCTTCCACACGGCGTACATAATGGCCGGTTGCGAGACAGTCCGCGCCCAGCTCTTTGGCCAGCCGGAAGAGGTCGGTAAACTTCACCCCCATATTGCACCGCACGCAGGGGATAGGCGTGCGTCCTGCCATATATTCGTCAGCAAAATGATCTATCACCGATTCACGAAAGCGGCTTTCATGGTCGAACACATAATGCGCGATGCCAAGCTTGTCGGCGACTGCGCGCGCGTCGCGAATGTCCTGTCCGGCGCAGCAGGCCCCGGCCCGCTTGACCGCGCTGCCATGATCGTAAAGTTGCAGGGTCACACCGATTGTTTCCGCGCCCGAGCGCGCCGCGAGCGCAGCAACCACCGACGAATCGACCCCGCCGGACATCGCAACGACAATGCGTTTGCCGGCAAGATCGGCGCCCAGTTGAAAATCGGCATGATAAATATCGTCAATCATTTGACGCGGCCCTTACCGCCACTATGGGCAAAATACCAGTTTTCCGTGGTCCCTTCTCGAAATGGAACAGCCACGCCGGGCAAATCATAATGGCTGTTAACCTCGGCTAACATCGACTGAACGCGGCTTTTACCGGGCGTTAGACATGTCACGCTAGACGGGTGTCATGGAAATGACATTTCCCCATCAAGCCCTGCGTCAGGATTCGGTCAGTCATCGATTCGACCATAAGGCGATTATTGCGGTTGCCATGAAACGGCAGGCAAATAGCCGTACCGTGCGTGCCTTGCGCCGGGCCGAATTCGGGGTGCCCGCCAACCGCGACCAAATGGGACAGCGTATCCACTATTTCGGTTGCGGAAATGGCTCCGAAGCCAAGGTTTCCGGGGCTTTCTGGAGCGATGGATCGGCGGAACCAACCTGTGAACGGACCGTTTACCAAGCCGCTTTAGTGAATGTCAAAGACGATAGGGTAGACCGTCGGGCAACTGGGGAACAGTTAAACCATGCGGGGCATGGAGCATCGAGGAAGTTATGATTGAGAACCAGAAAATCCGTCCGGCACAGGTAATCGGCCCGTTGGGCGAGCCGTTGACCCTGTCCACCCTGCCGCCACCCGGGACGACCCGCTGGGTTGTCCGTCGCAAGGCAGAGGTCGTCGCCGCTGTGAATGGCGGGCTGTTGTCGATCAACGACGCATGCGAACGTTACGGCCTGACGCTTGAGGAATTTGCCTCATGGCAGCGTGCGGTCGACCGGTCGGGCATGCCCGGTCTGCGCGTCACGCGCATCCAGCACTATCGCGACCTTTACGAGCGCCAGCAAAAATACTGAGCATCTGCACATTGCGACCCTGAAAGACCCCCGTAAGCAATTGCGGGGGTTTTTCGTTGCCTGCGGAACATATAAGTTCTTGTTGAATTTCCACTTTGGACTTTGATGTATTGCCGCTATAATACACCATCGTTCCGACCGAAACCGGACGTTAAAGAGGAGGACAAACATGGGTTGGATTATTGCAATCATCGTAGGCGGAATCGCCGGGTGGCTGGCGAGCAAGGTCATGAATCGCGACGCATCCATGGGCATTTTCTGGAATGTCGTTGCAGGCTGCGTGGGCTCTGTCGTCGGCAATCTGATCGCGAACCAGTTCGGCGTAGTCGGCAGCGTGCAGGAATTTTCCCTGACCGGCCTGATCGTCGCCTTTGTAGGCGCCGTTATCGTACTCGGCATCATGAACCTGATACAGCGCGGCCGCGTCCGCTAATCCGGTTCGGATATTTTCGAAGGCCGTGCGGCGTCCCCGTGCGGCCTTTTTTGTGCCTGGGGACGGCATGTCGTTTGTCGAACAAATATGTCGCCCGTCTGTATTGTTGTCACCATGGCTTTGCTGTATCGTAAACGAGGCAATCGCCATTATCTCGGGCATATTCTGCGTCTTGCAGCCGGTGACTTATTGAGATAATACAGCGCGGTTAATAATCAGGGGGGCGGTAGCGCGATTCCCCATAATCGATGAATTTGGACCCGGCTTATGAATTACGAAACAACGATGGGCGGCGCGTTGGACGGCGGCGTTCTGGATGAAGACCGGCAGCGCAAACGTCGGCGGCTGGTTGTCGCGGCGGTTCTCGTTGCGATTGTGGCTGTCGGTGCGATCGCCTGGTCGATGATGAGCGGTGGCGAACCTGCCCCCGGTGCCGACAAGGGCGCACAAGCGCAGACGGTAACCGTGGTGGCACCGGGCCGGGACACGGTCGTGCGCGCCATCAACGCAACTGGTACGCTTGCCGCGCGCCGGGAAATCCCTGTCGGTGTGGTTGGCGAAGGAGGCGCAGTGACGCGTGTATTCGTCGACGCCGGCGACTGGGTGCAAAAGGGCCAGGTGATGGTCAGCGTCGATCGTTCGGTCCAGACGCAGCAGGCTGCGGCGCTGGAAGCGCAGATCGGTGTCGCCCGCGCAGACCTGCAATTGGCGCAAAACGAACTCGACCGCGCGCTCCAGCTGGTGGATCGCGGTTTTATTTCCAAGGCGGACGTCGATCGCAAAACGGCCACGCGTGATGCGGCGCGCGCCCGCGTGAACGTCGCGACGGCACAGTTGGCCGAAACCCGCGCCCGCAACGCGCGGCTGGATATCCGCGCGCCCGTGTCGGGCTATGTCCTCGAACGCAATGTCGAAACCGGCCAGACCGTCTCCGCTGGTAGCGGCGTGCTGTTCCGCCTCGCGCAGGACGGCCAGATGGAATTGCAGGCGGCGTTAAGTGAAAGCGATCTGGCGCTGGTCTCCGAAGGCGTCCCGGCGAGCGTCACGCCAGTCGGCACGGACCGTCAGTTCAACGGCACAATCTGGCAGGTATCGCCAGTGATAAATGAACAATCGAGGCAGGGCATTGCTCGCATATCCCTGCCCTTCGACCGCGCGCTTCGCCCCGGCGGCTTTGCTTCTGTCGAGATCAAGGCGGGTGCAATGACCGCCCCGATCCTGCCCGAATCCGCCGTCCAGAGCAGCCGTGACGGCAACTTTGTCTACATTGTCGGACCGGATAACAAGGTAAAGCGCCGCAATGTCAAGGTGGGCACGGTCACTGCCAACGGCCTGACCATCGCCGAAGGCCTCGACGGGACCGAACGCGTGGTGCTGTACGCCGGCGGGTTCCTGAATCCCGATGAACTCGTAAAGCCGAAGCTGCAAAAGCCTTAAACCGACCAATTAACCGGGACTCCCGCTCATGAACTTCAGTCAGATTTCCGCATGGTCGATCCGCAACCCGGTGGTGCCGATTGTCCTGTTCATGGCGCTTACGCTGGCGGGCATCATGTCGTTCATGAGCATGGAAGTGCAAAACGACCCCGACATTGAATTTCCGATGGTGGTCGTATCCATCTCGCAACCCGGTGCGGCGCCGTCGGAGATCACGACACAAATCACGCAGAAAGTCGAATCTGCCATCCGCAGCGTACAGGGCGTGCGTAACATCGATGCGAGTGCCAGCGAGGGCAACACCTCCGTCACTGCCGAATTCGAGATTGGCGACGATATCAATGCAGCCGTAAGCGAGGTCAAGAATGCGGTAGACCAGATCCGCAGCGATCTGCCTGACGGGATTTTGGAACCGCAGATTTTCAAGGTTGCCACCTCGAGCGACCCGATTGCCTATTTCGCCGTCGAAGCATCCGATATGACATTGGAGCAGTTGAGCTGGTTCGTCGACGATACCGTGGCCCGCCGCCTGCTCGCCGTCGAAGGCATGGCGTCGGTCAGCCGCAATGGCGGGGTCAACCGCGAAATCCGGGTCGTACTCGACCCTGCCAAGATGCAGGCGCTTGGCGTAACTGCGACGCAGGTCAACGGGGTATTGCGCCAGCAAAATCTGAACGCGGCCGGCGGTCAGTCCGAAATTGCGGGATCGCGGCAATCGGTGCGGGTGCTTGGAAACGCAGACGATGCCTTTGCGCTCAGCCAGCGGCAAATCAGCCTGGGCGGACGCACGATCAAGCTGGCCGATATCGCAGAGGTTACCGACGGCTATAGCGAACAAACCGCGATGGCGTTCGAAAGCGGAAAGCAGGTCGTCACCTTCGGCATGTCCCGTGCGAAGGGCGCTTCTGACGTTACCGTCTTCGACGAAGCCATGTTGAAAATGGCCGAGATCGAAAAGGAAAATCCGGGCATCAAGTTCACGACCCTGTTCAACAGCGTGGATTACACCAAGAGCCAGTACAAGAGTTCGATGGCAGCGATGATCGAGGGCGCCTTGCTTGCCATCGTGGTCGTGTTCCTCTTCCTGCGCGACTGGCGCGCAACGGTGATTTCGGCCATCGCGATTCCGCTGTCGGCCATCCCGACCTTCTGGTTCCTTGACCTTCTTGGCTTCACACTCAACACCATGTCGCTCCTCGCGCTTGGTCTGGTTGCCGGTGTGCTCGTCGACGACGCTATTGTGGAGATCGAGAATATCGTGCGCCATATGCGCATGGGTAAGTCCGCCTATCAGGCCTCAATCGATGCCGCCGACGAAATTGGTCTGGCGGTAGTGGCAACCACTTTCTCGATTGTCGCTGTGTTCCTGCCCGTCGGCCTGATGCCGGGTGTGGCAGGCCAGTATTTCAAGAATTTCGGCCTCACCGTCTCGGCTCCCGACCCCTTTACTCAGCCCGTGCGCGGATGCATGCCGCCGTGATTCCCGCCCACTTTCTGTA
>JACVCM010000016.1 GCA_016742125.1 Sphingomonadaceae bacterium
CGTGATGAAGTCGGCCGGTGGCGTTGACGGAGGTCTGTTCTGCGCGATACTGGCACCGCTGCTGTTCAACTGGACGTGGGAGCATCCGATCCTGATCCTGGCTGCTGCGCTGCTCATGCCGAAGATTCCGTTGCTGCCACTCAATCTGCAGGACCGGAGGCTGCCGCTGACCATGACTGTCATCGGACTGATCGCGCTGGCGCTCGGCATTTACGGGGCAATGTCCGACCCGGAATCGATTACATGGAAGAAAGTCATCCTTGCTGCGGCGATCATGGCGCTGGGCGCTGCTACGGCCGGTTTTCGCCTTCCATTCCTGGCGGCAGTCGCCGGACTTCTCACGATCAACGGCGGCTGGGACAATTTGCAGAAAAGTCTCGATGGCAGTCGTATGCGGAGTTATTTCGGCACCTACACCATGACCGACACCGGCAATGCACGCTGGCTGATGCACGGCACAACGATGCACGGCATGCAGTTGCGTAATGAGCCAACCCGGCCGATCAGCTACTATCCGCCGACCTCCGGCGTGGGGATGGCGCTCCGTAATGCGCCGAAACTATACGGTCCCGGTGCCAGCATCGGCATTGGCGGACTCGGCACCGGCACGCTCGCCTGTTACAAGAAGCCCGGTCAAAGCTGGCAGTTTTTCGAGATCGACCCGCTGGTCATAGAAATTTCGCGCGAAAGGAAGATATTCAGCTTCCTCGACCGCTGCGCGCCAGATGTACCCATCACTCTGGGAGATGCGCGTTTGACGCTGGCCGAGGTGCCGCAGGGCAAGTTCGACATATTGGCGCTCGATGCCTTTTCGTCGGATTCGATTCCTCTGCACCTGCTGACCAAAGAAGCCTTCGCCACATACCGCCGCGCGTTGAAGCCCGACGGGCTCCTGCTTGTGCACATCTCGAACCGCTATATCGACCTCAACCCCGTGGTCGCGGCGGAGGCGAAGCTAAATGGCTGGCATGCGGCGCTGCGCCACGACCGCCCCACTGACGTGCTTGCCGCGACCGGCGACCGCGCCTCGCAATGGATCGCAATGAGCCCGGACAAGGCAAGACTGGCGGCGCTGACCGGACCGGTCGACAAGGTGCCGAGCCGCGATTACGACGCGGAACAATGGCTCGAACTCGACCCGCCCGGTGACACTGACCCATGGACCGATGACTATGCCTCGGTCCTGCCGCACCTTTCGCTCTGGAAGATATTATGACCAGCCCGGCCCTTCTCGCGCGCAGCGATATCAGCATCATCAGCCTGAACGGCAAAAGTCCGCAGATCGACGACAGCGCCTTCATTGCGCCGGGATGTCGGATCATTGGCGATGTCACCATCGGTGCACAATCGAGCATCTGGTACAATTGCGTCATCCGCGCCGAAGTGAACCGGATTGTCATCGGCGCGCGCACCAATATTCAGGATGGAAGTGTGGTGCATTGCGACGGCCCCATGCCCGGCGTCGAGGACGGCTATCCCACCATTATCGGTGACGATGTGCTGGTGGGGCATAATGTCATGCTCCACGGATGCATATTGCAGGACCGGGCTTTCGTCGGCCTTTCGGCGACGGTGATGAACGGCGCGGTCATCGAAGGCGACGCGATGCTCGCGGCGGGGGCAATGCTGACCCAGGGCAAGCGCATCGAGGCGCGGCAGCTATGGGCCGGCGCACCGGCACGCTTCGTGCGCGACCTCGACGATGCGGCAGTCATGGGCATGCGAATGGGCGTCGCGCATTATGTCGAAAACGCCAAGGCGCATTTCAGCGCCCTGGCAAATGATCGCTAGAATTTTGCGCGGATCGTAAACCGACCGTTGATCGGCGCACCCGTCGAGATGTTGTTGTTGTTATGCGCATCCGAGAAATAGCTGGTGTCCAGCAAATTCTCGATATTCAACTGCAGTTGCACCGCCTCGCTCACGTCGTAGAACAGGGCCGCATCGACGCGTGTAAAGGCAGGCAGGCGGGTCGTCGTCGCGCTGGTCCGGATGGCGGCGAACTGGCTTGACTGGTGGATGATGCCGACACCAGCCGCAAATTTGTCGGTCAGGTCGTACCGATTCCAAAGGCTGGCCTGATGCTTTGGCACCTGCCCCAGACGGACGAAATCGTTCCCTGCAAGCGCCGCATCCTGATAGCTGTAGCCGCCATGCATCTGCCAGTTCGGCGTAATGCGTCCCGCGACCGACAGCTCGACTCCCTTGGTCCGCGTCTTGCCGACATTGATGCTGGCAAGCGGGTTGGCGGGATCGGGCGTCGTCGCATTGCTGCGGTCGAGCTGGAACAGCGCCAGCGTGACATTAAGATCGGGACGGATATCCCACTTTGCGCCCAGCTCGTAATTGGTGAATTTTTCCGGCGCGAGATTTTGCTGCGTCACCGATAGCGACAGGAACTGGTCGCCCGAGCGTGGCAGGAAGGACTGGCTGTAACTGCCGTAAAGCGAGACATTCTCCTGCGGTTTAACAATCAGGCCGATGCGGGGACTGACCTTGTCGTCCTTGCGCGCGAACGGACGGTCGACGGCGGGGAACAGATCGATACCCTCTATGTCGAAACGGTCATAGCGCAGGCCGGCGACGATATCGACATGCTCGCCGATGCTGATCTGGTCCTGCACATAGGCGGAGAAAAATTCGACATCCGAAACGCTGTCCCGCGCCGGTGCGTTGAACGCAACGGCCGGGAAGACCGGGTTGGCAAGGTTGAAGGTCGCGTTCGACAGCGTGCCATTAAAGCGGCGATTGGCCGATTGCTGGTCGCCATATTCTACCCCAAGCAGGATTTTGTGCGCGAGCGGCCCGGTGTTCACATCCCAGACCAGATTGCCCTGCGCGATAAAGTTTTCGCGTGTGGTGGGGTCGCTATAGGCGGCGAGTGCCACTGTGCCGTTCTGCGCGGTGGCCGGGCCGTTGGCATAAACGTTGATGTAGATCTTGTCATAATCGCCATAGAGCATCGTACCACTGAAGCTCAGATTCTCGGCAAGTCTGCCGTCGAGGCGGAGCTTGGCAATCTGTGCCTCGAGCGTTGTCCGGTTGACGCCGGGAATCCCGAAAAACTGGTCGCGATAGCCTGTGATGGGGCGGTTGGGCTGACCTGCTGTAGTCGCGATAGAAGGCACGCCGCGGTCGGTTACGCGGTCGTCATTCACATATTCGTAGGACAGGCCGAGATTCCAGTCGTCGCCCAGTTTGAAGGCAATATATGGATTCCAGGCATAACGTTCACCGCCCACAAAGTCGCGATGGCTGTCGAGATTTTCGTAAACCGCATTAACGCGAACCGCAGCCATGTCATTCAGGGGCGCGTTGAGGTCAGCCGAAAAATCATGGGCGCCGAAGCTGTTGACGCTGGCATGGCCCTTGTAGAAAATCTCGGTCTTTGGCGATTTCTGCACGCGGTTGATAATGCCGCCGCCGCCGCCGCGCCCGAAGATCAGCGCATAGGGTCCTTTGAGGATTTCGACACGCTCGATATTGTAAAGCCCGCGATAATATTGAACGTCATCGCGCACGCCGTCGAGGAAGAAGTCGGCTGTAGTGTTCTGGCCGCGCAGCGTAATCTGGTCGCGATTGCCTTCACCCTGCCCCACGGTCGTGCCGGGCACATAACGCAGCACGTCACCGAGGCTGTGGTGCGCCTGATCCTCGAGCTGTTCGCGTGTGACGACGTTGATCGTCTGCGGAATATCGAGCAATGGGGTGTCGGTCTTCGTCGCGGTGACCGAGTTGGTTGCAACATAGCCCTCACTGGTGCCGGTCACGATAATGGTGCGGCTGTCGTCACTGGCTTCATCGAATGCGGCTTCATCGGCATAAGCGGGAAAAGTGAAAGTCGCGGCAAATGCCAGCGCGATGAACGAAGTCGACGAAAAACGCATAATGTCCCTTTGACTAAATGAGAATGATTCTCAATCCCTGGCAGTCGCTTTATTGCGAGTCGTTCTCATATGCAAATTCTATATGCGCATTTCTCCAGAAGTTTTTTGCAACAGCGTCTCGAGCTGGTAAAGCGAAGTGATGAAGGCGACCATCTGGCACAATCCCGACTGCGGCACCTCACGCAAGACGCTGGCAATCCTCGGTGAAACGCCCGAAATCGAGCTCAGCGTCATCGAATATCGGAAACTGCCCTTTACCCGTGGCAAGCTCGAACAGCTGTTTCGCGACGCCGGCCTGAGCCCCCGTGACGCGCTGCGCACTCGCGGCTCTCCGGCCGAGGAACTGGGCCTGATCGATGGCGCGAGTGCCGACACGATATTGGACGCGATGGTCGAGCATCCCATCCTTGTCGAACGCCCCTTCGTCGAAACTGAAAAAGGTGTCCGCCTCTGCCGCCCGCAGGACAGGGTTTACGAGATAATCTAGCGCTGGCCCGACGGCGGATCGAAAAGCGCCGGGTCGATTTCCGGATTGACCTGATATCCGGTCCAGAACACTTCGTTTGCCTTCCGGCCATCATAATAGAGTGTCACATGGCGCGCCTGGAGCCAGCGCGGATTCTTGAGTTTCACGAAGTCCTGATAGGTGCGCACATGCCATCCCCTTGGTGTGCGAAAACCCACCATCCGGATGGCAAAGCTTTTGCGGTCCACGCCAAACAGCGATTTCGTGCCCGCCGGGTCGGTGAGTTCGACCATATAGGACGGATGACCGTCGACCGCATCGTCGGGAAGGCGCTGCGCTGAAAAGCCGGGCTTTCCCGCATGGCGTATGATGCCGAAGCCGAAATTGCTGGCCCAGAATACATCGGCCTGCTCTTTCGGAACGATCCCTTTTTCATTCCACGTGTCGCGACCATTATAGCCGACATCCATTACAAGCTTGCCGCGATCACGGATCGTGATCCGCACCTTGCCTTCCGCACCGTGCGCAGCCTGACGGTCGGGATCGAAGACGCGCCACATGGTATAGCTATCGGGCGAGGAGGCAGGTGCATGCCCCGCTGCGCCATAAAAGACTGCATGACCCTCCAGCCTCAGGGTCTTCGCATTCGCCCATTCATCCCCGCCTGCGGCTTCGCGTGCACGCTGCAAGATCGCGTCGCCGGTCAACGGCGCGTCGGCCGACAGCATTGTCGGCGAGAGGGCGAGAATGAAGAGAGCCAATAGTCGGACCACCGAAGCCTCCTTTTTGTCCGGACAAATTCTGCTTGCCTGATAGTCGGAGTTGATGTCAACTTCCGACATGATGTCAACTTCCGCCGTGAAGAATACACTTGCCGAAGCCGTCCAGGCGCGAGGCAAAAGACTGCATTTTGCCGGAGAGCATCTGTCTCCAAACGCATCCGGCATGGAAGCAGCGTTCGAATCGGGTAGCCGTGTCGCGCGGTTGGTTGCCGAGCGAGTGTAAATTCCATATGTCTGCCGCTCTGGGAGGAGAAGAAACGCATGCAGGTAAAGGGCAAGATCGCGCTCGTGACCGGCGGAACCGATGGCATCGGGCTGGAAATTGCGCGTCAGTTGCAGGCCAAGGGCGCCAATGTGATCGTATGCGGACGCCGCGAGGATTTCCTGGCCACCGCCCGCGAGGAGGGATTCGAAGCAATCAAGGCCGACCTTTCCAGTGCGGACGGCTGTTCTGCCTTCCTGCGCGACCTGGGTGCCCGCCCGCTCGACATATTGGTGAACAATGCAGGGATGAGCGGCAATTTCGCGCCCGGCGACCCCCTGGATCTTGCCCTGACCGACCGGGCGATATTCCTCAACCTCAATGCCCCGATGCACCTTATCGGAACATTGATGCCGATGCTGCTGGACCGCCCCGAAGCCGCCATCGTCAACGTGACTTCCGGCCTAGCCATCGCGCCGCGGGCAGGCGGCCCTGTCTATTGTGCGACCAAGGCGGGCCTGCGCAGCTTCACCCAGTCGCTGCGTCACAATCTGCGTGATACCAATGTGCATGTAATCGAGGCCCTGCCGCCCGTAGTCGACACCGCGATGACGCGGGGGCGGGTTGGCGGCAACAAGATGTCCGCCAAAGAGTGTGCCGCGCAAATTGTCGATGCCATCGAAAGCAACAGCAAGGAAGCCAATGTCGGGATGGTGAAACTGTTGCAGGCAGTTTATTCAATATCGCCTGCACTGGCCCGGCGCATCATGATAAAGTTCTGATATTTGGTGCCCCTGGCCCGACTCGAACGGGCACATCTTTCGATACTCGATTTTGAGTCGAGCGCGTCTACCAATTCCACCACAGGGGCACGGCGGTTGCCACTAGCGGAGGCCGGGTGAGGATGCAACCGACTTTGGCGCCTTCCCGTCGACCCGCGACGGGAGGAGCACCAAAAGGCTATTTCTTTAATTCCCTTCCCAGAGTTTTGGCTGTCGCCTTGCCATAGGGTGCCTTGAAGCCTCCGATCCCGGCCACATCGATACCCGTCTGCCTGTAGACAGCGCGCATATGGCTGAAGGTCTTGAATCCGTCCTGCCCGTGATAATTGCCCATGCCCGACGGACCGATCCCGCCGAAGGGCAAGTCTTCCATCGCATTGTGAAAAATAACGTCATTCACCGTGACGCCTCCCGAAATCGTGCGCGATAGCACGCGCTCCTCCTCGGCCTTGTCGGACCCGAAATAATAAAGCCCCAGCGGGCGGTCATGCGCGTTCACATAATCCACGGCTTCGTCGATCGACGAATAGGTCATTACCGGCAGGATCGGCCCGAATATCTCCTCCTGCATCACCTTCATATTGTCGTTCACGTTACGCACGATGGTCAGTGGCATCTTGTTGCCGTTCGACGATGCGAAATCTTCGCCAGCCGGGTTGACCTCGATCAGTTCGGCTCCTTTCTCACGCGCATCGGTCAGATAGCTTTGCAGCCGCTCATAATTGCGGCCGTTCACCACCGAGGTATAATCGTCATTGTGCAGCAGCTTGGGATATTGCGCGGTCACGCCAGCTTTCACTGCCTCTATCATGTCGCTTTCCTGATCGGACGGCACCATCAGATAATCGGGCGCGAGACAAATTTGCCCGGCATTCATCATCTTGCCGAGGGCAATGCGCTCGCCGGCCTTCTTCCTGTCGGCGCTGCGACCGATGATAGTCGGCGATTTGCCACCGAGTTCGAGCGTCACCGGCACCAGATTGTCCGCCGCCGCGCGCATGATATGGCGCCCGACACCCGTCGCGCCAGTAAAGATCATATGATCGAAGGCGAGTTTGGAGAAGGCCATTCCGACGTCAGGCCCGCCGGTGAAAACCGCCATCTCTTCCTCGGCGAAATATTTGGGCACAATCTCCTCGAAAAGCGCCGAAACGCGCTCCGTAAATTCCGACGGCTTAACCATTGCGCGGTTTCCTGCCGCAAGGATACCCGCCATCGGCACCATCACCATGCCGACGGGAAAGTTCCAGGGCGCGACCACTCCCACGACGCCTTTGGGTTGATAAACAACCTCTGCCTTTGCGCCCAACATTCCCAATGGAAAGGTCGGCTTGCGCTTCTCGCCCCGCGACCATGCCTCGAAATGCTTCCTGGCATGTTTCATCGCGCTGACAGAGGGCATGATGTCGGTCAGGAGCGTCTGCTCGCGGCTGCGGTGACCAAAATCGGCGGACACAGCCTTTGCAAAATCCTCGGCATGATCGATCAAAAGCGCAATCGCCCGGTCAATCCTGTCGCGGCGCACCGACAGAGGCTCGGGCAGCGCGGCGGTAAAGGATGCCTTTTGCTTGTTCAGCACTGTTTGCATGTCGGTCATCATTCTCTCCATTTGCCATAGCGTCACCCTGAACGTGTTTCAGGGTGACGGAAGGTACGAAACAGGAATAATGCGCCTTCCCTAAGTTGCAATTCAAAACGCTTCGGGCGCTGCATACGAGTTCATATTTGTTTTTGCGGCATTGCGGGATTAAGGGCGACTCACAAGTCCCCCTCGCCGTGAAGGAACCCCGAATGAGCAGCACCGATCCCGTTGTCATCCTGTCTTACGCTCGTACGCCTATGGGCGGGATGCAGGGGGCTCTTGCCGAGGTTTCAGCGACCGATCTGGGCGCAACCGCAGTGAAGGCGGCCGTCGAGCGTGCCGGTGTCGATGGGGCGGATATCGAGCGCATCTATATGGGCTGCGTTCTTCCCGCCGGCTTGGGCCAAGCCCCTGCTCGCCAGGCGGCGATCAAGGCTGGCCTGCCCAAATCGGTACAGGCGACTACGGTGAACAAGGTTTGCGGTTCGGGTATGCAGACCGTTATCATGGGTAGCGAAGCGCTTGCCGCAGGGTCGGTCGACTATGTCGTCGCTGGCGGCATGGAGAGCATGACCAATGCGCCTTACCTGCTCAAGAAGCATCGCAGCGGCGCCCGGATCGGCCATGATACCGCCTATGACCATATGTTCCTCGATGGGCTTGAAGATGCCTATGACGCAGGCCGGGCCATGGGGACGTTCGCGCAGGATACGGCCAACGAATATCAACTGACCCGCGCGGCGCAGGACGATTATGCCATCGAGTCGCTCCGCCGGTCGCAGGCCGCAATTGCTGACGGTGCGTTCAAGGACGAAATCGTCGCCGTCACGGTCGCCACCCGCAAGGGCGATGTCGTGGTCGATACCGACGAACAGCCCGGCAAAGGGATGCCCGACAAAATCCCGTCGCTGAAACCCGCTTTTGCGAAGGACGGCACGATTACCGCTGCGACCAGCAGCTCGATTTCGGACGGTGCCGCCGCACTCGTCCTCACCCGTCAGTCGGTTGCCGACGCCAAGGGGCAAAAACCGGTTGCGCGCATTGTCGCCCATGCCGCGCATGCGCAGGAGCCGAAGGACTTCACGACTGCTCCGGTGGGCGCGATCAACAGCGTGCTCGCGAAGGCCGGCTGGAGCATCAACGACGTCGACCTGTTCGAGGTCAATGAAGCCTTTGCCTGCGTCGCGATGTTCGCAATGCACGACCTCGGCATTCCGCATGACAAGATCAACGTCCATGGCGGCGCGACGGCGCTCGGCCATCCCATCGGCGCATCGGGTGCACGGATCGTCACGACCCTGATCGCCGCTCTCAAGCGGCACGGGAAAAGCAAGGGCGTTGCAAGCCTGTGCATCGGTGGCGGCGAGGCCACGGCACTGGCCGTCGAGTTGGTTTAACCGGCAGTTCACATTGATATTGCCATCGCCGTTTCATCGGCATAGCTTTCCCCCGGGTCGCGGCAAGAGGGAGAATTGTGATGAAGAAGCTTATGATGGTTGCCGCGCTGTCGGCGCTCGCGGCCTGTTCGCAACAAGCTGAAAAAGCAGCGGAAGAAGAAACGGTTCCGGTCGAAACTGCGGCACCCGCAGAGGTCGACTCGGCATCCATGGTGGGGGATTATGAGATCAAGATGGCCGACGGCAAGATGGCCAAGACGACGATCAACGCCGATGGTACCTATGTCGACACCGGCCCTGACGGCAAGGAGATCAAAGGCAAGTTTGCCATGAAGGACGGCAAGGAATGCTTCGATCCCGATGGTGACGAAGGCGAGATGTGCTGGACGTCGACCAAGCCGGGCGCCGACGGCAGCTTCACCTCCACAAGCGACAAGGGTGACACCGTCACGGTAATGCCCGCCAAAAAATAGATAACGGAACCGGCGGTCGGCATATCCTGTGTTTGGCGCATCCCGTGACGACCGCCGGTATTGATACAAATTGCGACACTAATGTCTTGTTTCTGAACGCATTGTTTCCGGCGGGTTCAGGGCGCTGTCCCTAAAAAGGGAACAGTCGACGCGACACCGCGTTTGCTGAACCCAAGGAGACAGACAATGAAAACAAGATTTTTGATTACAGTCGCAGCTGTCGCCGCCACCCTTTCCCCGGTCGTGGCACAAGCCCAGACACGTGAGCTCGAACGCGACCGTCGCGAAGTTCGCGACGAACGTCGCGATCTACGTGACGCCCAGCGTTATGGTGACCGCCGAGATGTCCGTGAGGCACGCGAAGACTATCGCGAAGCCAAGCGTGAATATCGCGAAGACTGGCGCGATTACAAGCAGCGCAACCGCAACGCCTTCCGCGGTGGACGCTTCGACGCACCATTTCGCTACCGCTCGTTCAATTCAGGCGTCAGCATTGGAACAAGTTACTACGCCCCACGTTATAGGGTGAATAACTATTCAAGCTATCGCCTGCCGCAGCCGGGGCGTTACCAGACCTATGTGCGTCACTATAACGACGTCCTTCTGGTAAATACCCGCACCGGTCGCGTGGTCCAGGTGTATCGTGGATTTTACTGGTAACATTTCATCCTCCCGGAATGTTACGTAGTAAACTGGGCCGTCGGAGCAATCCGGCGGCCCTTTTCCTTTGACGTCGACAGGATCGGCACGACCGCGCCTGCGCGGGGGTGACGGGCGAAGCCAGACGCGGTAAGGACTGCCCATGAACATCGTCTTCGTCCTCTTCGACAACGTCACCCAATTGGACTTTGCCGGGCCGGTGCAGTTTTTGTCCCGGCTGCCGGGCGCCAGCATCCATGTGGCAAGCAAAGACGGGAATGCCGTCACCACTGACAGCAGCTTCTCCATCCTGCCGGGCACCAGCTTCGCACAATGCCCGCAGGCAGATATCATCTGCGTTCCCGGTGGCCATGGGGTTCGCGAGGCCGTTGCCGACACTGCCATTGTCGACTTTGTCCGCGAGCAGGCAAGGACTGCGACATGGGTGACCAGCGTCTGCACGGGTGCTTTCATACTCGGCGCGGCTGGGCTGCTGCAAGGCAGGCGCGCGACCTGCCACTGGGCTTACACGCATTTGCTTCCTCTGTTCGGAGCCATCCACGAACCGGCGCGCGTGGTCCGCGATGGCAATCTGGTCACGGCAGGCGGCGTGACGTCGGGCATCGATTTCGCACTCGAACTCATGTCGGCCATTGCAGGCGAAGATGTGGCCCGCACTGTGCAGCTTGCGCTGGAATATGATCCGGCCCCGCCCTTCACCGGCGGCACGCCAGATACTGCGCCGGAGCAGATTTTGTTCAACCTTCGCCAGCGTGTATATGATGATGCGGCAGAGCGGATGGAAGCGGCCATCCGGCTGCTGCCCATGAATCGCACAGATGCCTAATTTTTAGGCAGGCCAATTCCCTGATTTGAATCGCAAAAGGCAGGAAATACGTGCCTGTGGAACTGGCACATTCCTTGCGAAGGCCGACGCATAATCCGCGCGCGCGGAGCAACAGCCGCACGCCACATAGGGGAAAGCCATGAAAAAGATCGAAGCGATCATCAAGCCGTTCAAGCTCGACGAAGTCAAAGAGGCGCTGCACGAAGTCGGCGTGTCGGGCATTACCGTTACCGAAGCCAAGGGCTTCGGCCGCCAGAAGGGCCATACCGAACTCTATCGCGGCGCCGAATATGTCGTCGACTTCCTGCCCAAGGTGAAGCTTGAGGTGGTGGTCGAGGACGGCCTTGCCGACCGGGTGGTGGAAGCCATTGCCGCCGCCGCGCAAACCGGCCGCATCGGCGACGGCAAGATTTTCGTCATCCCCGTCGAAACCGCGCTGCGCATCCGCACCGGCGAGCGCGATAACGATGCCGTCTAAAAAATCCAAAAAATCTAAACCGGATAAGCCAAAGAAGGAAAGCAACATGGGCACTTCAGCCAAGGACATTGTAAAACGCATCAAGGACGAAGAGATCGAGTGGGTCGATCTGCGCTTCACCGACCCCAAGGGCAAATGGCAGCATCTGTCGATGTGTGCCGGGGTAATGGGTGAGGACGAGTTCGAGGACGGCCTGATGTTCGACGGATCGTCGATCGAAGGCTGGAAGGCGATCAACGAATCCGACATGATCCTGAAGCCCGACCTCGACAGCGTCTATGTCGACCCGTTTTCGGCAACGCCAATGATGATCGTCTTCTGCGACATCGTCGAACCATCGACCGGCGAACTCTATAGCCGCGACCCGCGTTCGACCGCCAAGCGCGCCGAAGCCTATCTGAAAACAACCGGTATCGGCGATACCGTCTATGTCGGACCCGAAGCCGAATTCTTCATGTTCGACGATGTCCGCTTCGAAAACAGCTACAACACCAGCTATTACAAGATCGACGATATCGAATTGCCGACCAACAGCGGCACGTCGTATGACAGCGGCAATATGGGCCACCGCCCGCGCGCCAAGGGCGGCTATTTCCCCGTCGCGCCGGTCGACAGCTGCATGGACATTCGCGGCGAGATGGTGTCGACCATGCTCGAAATGGGTCTACCCTGCGACAAGCACCACCATGAAGTCGCCGCCGCGCAACATGAACTCGGCCTCACCTTCGGCACGCTGACGCAGACCGCCGACCGGATGCAGATTTACAAATATGTCGTGCACCAGGTCGCGCATGCCTATGGCAAGACCGCGACATTCATGCCCAAGCCGATCAAGGAAGATAATGGTTCGGGCATGCACACCCACCTGTCGATCTGGGACGGCAAGAAGCCGCTGTTCGCGGGCGACGGCTATGCCGGCCTGTCGGAAATGTGCCTCTATTTCATCGGCGGCATCATCAAGCATGCCAAGTCGGTGAACGCCTTCACCAACCCGACCACCAACAGCTACAAGCGGCTGGTACCGGGTTATGAGGCCCCCGTGCTGCTCGCCTACTCGGCGCGCAACCGCTCGGCATCGTGCCGCATTCCCTATGGTGCGGGCGCGAAAGCCAAGCGCGTGGAAGTCCGCTTCCCCGATGCGATGGCGAACCCCTATCTTGCTTATGCGGCGCTGTTCATGGCAGGCCTCGACGGCATCCAGAACAAAATCCATCCGGGCGAGGCGATGGACAAGAATCTCTACGACCTGCCGCCCGCAGAGCTCGCCGAGGTTCCGACCGTCTGTGGTTCCTTGCGCGAAGCGCTCGATGCTCTTGCCGCCGACCACGACTATCTGCTCAAGGGCGACGTGTTCAGCAAGGACCAGATCGAAGCCTATATCGAGCTCAAGATGGAAGATGTCGCCCGTTGGGAAATGACGCCTTCACCGGTCGAGTTCGACATGTATTACAGCTACTGATCCTCACGCATCGGATCGATAGCTGAAGGCCTGGCGGTTGGGGGACCGCCGGGCCTTTTTTATTTCGGCCGTCCGGAAAAGCCTGCCGCAGCCCGCAGGGCATCGGCATCGAGCAGCTTGCCGCCCAGCATCACCGTTCGCGTCTGGCGCAGGTCGCCGATGCGTTTTTCGGGGTCACCCTCGACCAGCACCATGTCGGCGACCTTGCCTACGGCAATCGAGCCGGTCTTGTCATCGACCTTGAGCATCCGCGCCGGAACGATGGTCGCAGTCGCCAGCGCTTCAGCCGGCGTCATCCCAGCCTCACCATAGATTTCGAGCTCGTGGATGATCTCGATCCCAGAGCCGTCGGTCCCCGCCATAATCGGCACGCCCGCCTTGTGCATCTTGCCGACCATGCCGACCATCTTCGCCCAGCTGGCGCGATAATCGGCGCGGGTCAGGTCTTTGGGGACGGCAAAGCCGCCGGTGCGGAAACCGCGTTCAGTGGTCGGCGGCATCGTCCCGACAAAGGGCGCGTAGGAGGGCGAAAGCTCGCCATTTTCGGGATAGTAAAGGCCTTCAAATGCAATCATGGTCGGGTCGGAGTAAATCTTGCCTTTCGCCATCGCCTCAATCATCGCGGTCATTTCGGGGCCGTCGAGGTTGACGTCCTTGGCATAGCGCCCCGGTCCTTCGAAGCGCGCAATGCCGTTCGACACACCGATCACGCTGTCGGGCATCGCCTGCATCATCACCCAGTTGACGTGCGTGACCTCGTCATAGCCTGCCTTGATTGCATCCAATGGCCGCATCCCCACCGGGATGTGGCCGTGGACATGAAGCCCGAGTTTCTTCGCCTCGGCGATTGCGGCGGGCAACCATTCCTTGTTCAGCGTGCCGTAGAATTTGACCCCGACCATGCCCTTGTCCTTGGCGGCACGCACAGCGGCCACGGCCTCTGATTCAGACCCGACAGCATTGGCGACCTGCGCAGTATAGGTTCCCTTGCCGTCGATCAGGGACGAGGCATAAACATTGGGAAACAGCAACTGCCCCGCCGCCGCCCGTTTGCGCCGGTCGATGGTCTGCGCATCGTCGTTGCCCGGATCGCGCACCGAGGTAACGCCCATCGAAAGTTCCTGCACGCCGGTGAAGTCGTTATTGACGTGCATATGCACGTCCCAAAGGCCGGGAACGAGCGTTTTGCCGGTGCCGTCAAAGACCTGTGCGCCAGATGGCACCTTGGTCGACCCGGCGGGACCGACGGCGGCGATCAGGCCCTTATCGACAACTACCGTCTGCCCGCCAACGAAACGCACATTATCGGCGTCATAGAGTTTGACATTAGTGAAGGCGACGGGCCCGGTCGGTGTTTTCAGCAGCGCTTTCACATTGGCAGGTGCGATTGCCGCCAGCGCTTCGGTTTGTGCCTCTTCCAGCCGTTTTTGCTCGCCTGCATATTCTTGCGGGATCCAGGCAATGCCGAAACTCGCCGCAAAAAATTTGTCCTTGGCATCGGCCCACACCGGTATTGGCGAAGTGCTGATCCCGGTCATGCTCCACAGCGTCACGGTCTGTTTGTTCGCGCCCTCGCCAACATCGAGTGTCGCCAGTTTCTCCGCCCGCGCCTCTCCGCCCGGCAGCAATTTCATTTTCCTGTCGGGCGACGCCAGCAGGCGTTCGAGAAACCATGCGCTAATATCGAACGGCCCGCCCATCGAAGAGTAAAATGCGGGCGCGGTATAGGCGGCCGAACCCGAGTCCACCTGGCTCTTCCAGATCGCCTTGCCACCGGTGATATCGAAGCTTTCCGCAGCATCTCCGGTCGGGGTCACGCCGCGAATGGTCATCTTCACCGGCATCCCGTCCGGTCCTGTGGTGCCGCTATAGTCGACCTCCCACACCTGCCCGCGCAAATTCATGCTCTCACGCGCCATGCGGGTGCCGTCGGCGGTCACCCAGGCATAGCTATCGCCATGCTTGCCGCCGGTCGACTGGATAACAAAATGCTTCGCGTCCGCGGGCGGTTTGGCGAGCTGGTCGGTCGGGGTTTGTGCCAGCGCGGTGGAAGACAGCAACAGGGACAGGCAGGCGAGTGTAGATTTGATCGGCATTGGAATCCCTCTCTTCAGCATTATTGTAAGGAGCTTACGCCTCGCTTTTTGCAGGCGCAATGCCGCTTGCGTCAGCCCTCAAAGCACGGCAAATCATGGCCAATATTCCGGGAGTTGCCATGAAATCTTTCCTTCGCCTTGCCGCCATCGCAGCCACCGCATTCACCCAGCCCGCCTTTGCCCAGCTGTCGAAGCCCGAAGCAAAAATGGCAGCGACCATCGATGCCGAATATGAACGCTCGGTCGCGTTGCTCGAAAAACTGGTGAACCAGAATTCGGGGACGATGAACTTCGAAGGCGTACGCGCAGTGGCCGACATGATGCGCGCCGAACTGGAGCCGCTGGGTTTCAGGCTGCAATGGATCGATATGGCGAAAGCAGGGCGCGCCGGGCATCTGGTGGCAAGCAAGGCGGGGAAGAAGGGCACGAAAAAACTGCTGCTGATCGCCCATCTCGACACGGTGTTCGAGGCCGATTCGCCTTTCCAGAAATTTGTCCGGAAAGGGGAAGAAGCCGAAGGCCCGGGCGCGGGCGATGACAAGGGCGGCATGGTCGTGATCGTCGCCGCACTGCGCGCGATGCAGGCCGCTGGAACGCTGAAAGACGCGAATATCGAAATTCACATGACCGGTGACGAGGAGGATGCGGGCGACCCAATAGATGTGGCGCGCGCGCCGCTGATCGCAGCCGGTAAAGTGGCCGATGTCGCGCTCGACTTCGAGGGGCTGTCGATCGAGGACGGCAAGGATATGGGCGTTATCGCGCGGCGCTCCTCGAATAGCTGGAAGCTCGAGGTACGCGGCGTTACCGGCCATAGCTCGCTGATTTTCGATGACACATATGGCGATGGCGCTGCTTTCGAGCTGGCGCGCATCATCCACCGCTTTCGTACCGAGTTGCCCGAGCAGAACCTGACATTCAACGTCGGGCTGATGACAGCCGGGCAAGAGGCGGGCATCGATAGCGACGGCATCCGCGCCAGTGCCAAGGGCAAGACCAACATCATACCCGGCGTAGCGCTGGCACGCGGCGATTTTCGCACCCTGTCCGAAGAGCAGAGCGCGCGCGTGCGTGGCAAGATGGAGGCCATAGTTGGCGCTTCGGCACCCAGAACCTCGGCGAAAATCAGCTTCGATCCGGGCAGCTACCCGGCCATGGCACCGACCGGGGGCAACAAGGCGTTGCTGGCAAAGCTGAACGGCGTGAACCGCGATCTGGGGCTGGGAGAGCAGCTACCGCTCGACCCGCTGAAACGCGGCGCGGGCGATATCAGCTTCGTGGCGAACGACGTCGATGGCCTTGTCGGGCTCGGCACGTACAGCCGCGGGGATCACGCCCCTGGAGAGACCGTCGACCTTGCCAGCATCAAACGGCAGGCAAAGCGTGCCGCGATCCTGATGACGCGGCTGTCGCGCGAGAAGGCGCCATAGGCGTCACGCCTGCGCCCAACCCGCGTGACGACTGCCAAAGAAAAAGGCGGCCCTTCCGGTGCCGCCTTTTTACCATGTCGATTTGCTTACACGAACGTGATGGCTACCGGCCCTCGCGCGCTGCCTTGCCGAACACACGATATTGTTCGTTGCCGACAAAGCCGAACTTGGTGATTCCGCTGCGCTTCACCGCCACCAGTGCCTTGTCGACGGTGTCGTACGGGGCGGTGGGAGCAGGCTGAAACTGAAGCTCCGGCTCCGGGCTCATCGAGGTGGTCTGAACCAGGAACTGCTCCATCTGCTGCAGCGTAACCGGGGTGCCGTTCCACTGGATCGAACTGTCCGGCAATATGATGATCTTGTTGATCACCGGATCGATCGGAATATCGGGTGGAGGCTGGTTGGGATCATTGACCGGCAGGTCGATATTTACGGCGTGCGAAACCGGGGGGATGGTGATCATCAGCATGATGAGGAGAACGAGCATGACGTCGATCAACGGCGTCGTGTTCATTTCCATCATCGGCTGGCCATCATCTCTACCGCCACTCATTGCCATGATGATTGCTCCTTAAAATTACTTATTGCGCCGCTGCAACTTCGAACGGCGATGAAATGAAGCCAACACGGGCAAAACCAGCCATCTGCATGGTGTAGATTGCACCACCGATGCAGCGATAGGGCGTGTTGATATCACCACGAATATGTGCCTCGGGCAGCATCTCCGGATCGATCTGTCCAGCCGCAGCGGCAGCTTCGCCACCCAGCTTTTCAAATTCGGCCTTCAGATGCTTTGCTGCGCGATCGACCAGTTCGGTCGAGTCAACCGGGGTGACGTTCCAGTATATGCGGCACTCGCCATTCGGGTTCGCGCCTTCATAATCGGGATCGCCGGGGTCGCGTCCTGCGACATCGGTTGTCGTCACCGACAGCAGCACATTTTCACGCTTTGCCTTGGTCGGTTCGAACTTCACCACGGGAAGCTCCATCTTCACGGTCTGGATGGCAACAGGAATTGCAATGAGGAATACGATTAGGAGCACCAGCATGACGTCGACGAGCGGCGTCGTGTTGATGTCAGACATTGGCGTGTCATCGCCGCCGCCTCCTGAACTGATTGCCATTGGCCAATCCTCTCTAACTAAATTGGGTCAAAAATCGAGAGCCGGAAGTCCGGCAGACGGGCTGCACCGAAGCACAGCCCTTACCCAATCTTACTTCTTCACCGCAGCCGCGGCAGCAGGGGCAGGCTTGCCAACCTGCGCAGGTGCAGTCACGGCAGGCTTCACGCGGCCACCCGACGAAATGTAACCGAGCACATCGTTCGAGAAGGTCGAAAGGCTACGCGCGATGGTCTTGTTGCGGGCCTGAAGCCAGTTATAGGCCAGAACTGCGGGAACGGCGACGAACAGACCGATGGCGGTCATGATCAGAGCTTCACCGACCGGACCGGCGATCTTGCCGATGTCGGCCTGACCCGCGATACCGATTTTGATGAGCGCCGAATAAATACCGATAACGGTGCCGAGCAGACCGACGAACGGTGCGGTTGCGCCAACGGTCGCAAGGAAGGGCAGACCCGTTGCCAGCTTGTTGTTGATCGATTCTTCCGAACGCGCCATTGCACCATGCAGCCAGTCATGTGCTTCGACAGGGTCGGTCAGCAGGCCGTGCTGCTTCTGCGCCGAAATACCGTCGTCGACGATCTGGCGGAATGCGCTGTTCTTGTCGAGCTTTGCAGCGCCTTCTTCAAGCGTCGCTGCACGCCAGAACCCGGCACGTACTGCCTTTGCCTGGTTCATGACCTTCTGTTGTTCGAACAATTTGGTGAACATGATGTAGAACGAGAAAACCGACATGATCACCATGACGCTGAAAATTGCCCACGAAATCGGACCACCTTCGTTAAGCGCCGGAATGAGGCCGAACTGCTGTGCGACATCTGGATTTGCGGCCGGTGCCGCGGTCAGGAACAAAATCGACATTTTAACTACCTCTCAAAAAAATTACGTTGCTAGCAAAATCGGTCCGGCATGAAGGCTCCCCCCTCTCGCCGGACCGTAAATCATTTTGGAATCTGCCACCGGACACGGTTCGAATAGCTGCCCTGGACAGGCTCGCCATTCTGCAATGCCGGTTCGAAACGCGCCCGGCGCTTCACATTGGTGCAGGTTGCGGCATCCAGATCGGGATGGCCGCTCGACGACGTGATCTGGCAATCGATCACCCGACCGTTCGTGTCGATCGTGACACGGAAACCGGTCGTGCCCTCACGCTCCTGCTGCAACGCCCGCGACGGGTAGTCGTTGGTATTGGCCCAGTTGCCGGGATTGCCCTTTGGCTTGGCAGCCGAGGTCGGACCAGCTGGCGGGGGTGGTGGCGGCGGCGCGGCTGGCGCAGGCGGAGCAGCCGTAGGCACGATAGGCGCAGCAGGCGGCGGAGTATCGACCGTCCGCACCGTTGGCGGCGGCGTTACCGTCTTGACGAGCGGCGGCGGCGAAACAACCGGCGGCTCAATCTGCTTCTCCGGCTCTGGCGGCGGCTCCTCTTCTTCTGGCGGCTCTTCTTCCTTCACGTCTACGACGGTCATTTTTTCCTTGATGGATTTGACGGCATCATAAGCGAGGCCGGTCACCAAGGCGTAACCCAAGAAAGCGTGAAGCAGGATAACGATGATGACCGAAACCAGCCGGTTTGTGCTCATCCCTTCTTGATCAGCATATGCCATGCGGAAACAACTCTCCTACCTTCAAAACAAAAAGCATATCACGACCGCATATTTTGATGGATGCGCCCGAAATACCCCCACGATATCGAAATTTTCTGTTCTAACCTTCGATTCATCGAAGCTTTAGCCAAGGGATTGGAGGCAAGCAATCCGGATTCTGCGATTCATCCGCAATTAAGGCGACAGGCTATCATAAGGGGACAGATTGGCCTAGCGCGCCATTTCCGGTTATGTGCGGTGCGGTGAAAGGAACGATGATGAAAGCGGCACGGTTGAGCATTGGAATCGCGGCACTATTGCTGGGATTTGACGGCATGGCGTCGGCGCAGACATCGCCCGCGCTTCCACCGGCACTGGCAATACAGCCCGAGGGCGCCGCCTATGCAGATATAGCCGATCTGGTCGTCATCTCGCCGCTGATCGTCGATGCCACCATCCGCAGCGCACGAAAAATTGCGCCCGAACAGGCGGTGGGCGTCCCTGCAACTTTGCAGCGGATGCTGGTGGAGGCAGATGTAACGGCGCTGATTCGCGGTCAGGGCGGCATCACACCGCGCGTACGTTTCCTGCTCGACGTGCCGAAGGACGCAAAAGGCAAACTGCCAAAGCTGAAGAAGGCCCGCCTGTTCCTGCTGGGCAGCACGGTGGCAGGGCGTCCGGGAGAGATCCGTCTGTCGCGTCCCAACGCGCTCGTCCAGTGGAGCGCCGCAAATGACGCGCTGGTTCGCAGCATCACGCAGGAAGCGGTGCAGATCGACGCTCCCCCCGCGATAACGGGTATCGCCAGCGGCTTCTATAGCGCCGGCACGGTCATCGGCGAGGGCGAGACGCAGATTTTCCTGCGCACCGCGAATGACCAGCCGATGTCGCTATCGGTCCTGAGCCGCCCCGGGCAGGAAAAGCGCTGGGCCATATCCACGGCGGAGGTGATCGACGAATCCGCGACCGCGCCGGCCAAATTCACGCTGCTATGGTACCGCCTGGCCTGCGGGTTGCCCCGGGTGTTGCCATCGGAGCGGGTCGAGGGTGCCGAAAGCGATACCGCCGCACGGGCCCAGGCGGATTATAAATTCGTCCTCGACTCGCTGGGTCCGTGCGGACGCAAGCGCTAGAATTTCAAGGCGCGCTGTAGATCGGGGCCGCCTCCGCAAGCACCAGGGTGAACCAGTCGTTGTCGGCGCTCCAGTCCGCCAAGGGGGTCCAGCACCCGGCGCGCAACAACAGCCGAAGCCCCCGCAGATCATATTTGTGGCTGTTTTCGGTGTGAATGCCCTCACCCTCACGCATTGCAAAAACCTCGCCCGCGACGCTGAACCTGACGGCACGGGTGCATCGCAGGTGCATCTCGATCCGCGACTGCATGTCATTCCACAGGACTTCATGCACAAATGCGTCGACGGGGATGTCGCCACCAAGTTCGCGGTTGATACGGTGCAACAGGTTCAGATTGAATGCGGCGGTGACCCCGGCCGCATCGTTATAGGCCGGAATAAGCACGCTGGTCGGCTTGACCCGGTCGAAACCGATAAGCAGCTTGGCGCCTTCATTCAGCGTCTCGCGCATGTGACGCAGCAAATTCACACTGCTGCGCGGCACAAAATTTCCAATCGTCGATCCGGGGAAGAACCCCAACCGCTGCGTACCATCGACATCGTCGGGTAATGTCATGGCCTGTGTAAAGTCGGCTTCGATCGGGACGACGTTCACATCGGGAAATTTCGCCTGCACCAAATCTGCCGAGGCCCGGAGATAATCGCCGGAAATATCGACGGGCACATAGGCAGAAGGCTTGATGGCCTGCAGCAACAACGGTGTCTTGGTCGCGCTGCCCGCGCCGAATTCGATCACCGCCGCTCCCGGACCCACATATCTGGCAACATCAGTCAGGCAGCGTTCGAGCAGCTTCGTCTCGGTCCGCGTCGGATAATATTCGGGAAGCCGGGTGATTTCATCGAACAGTTCTGAGCCCCGCTCGTCATACAGCCAGCGCGCCGGGATCGCACGGCGCGGGCCGCGCAACCCTTCGAGCACGTCGGCGCGAAACACCGGGTCCGCGCGCAGATCGATATCCGCCTCAGACATCTTTCGCCAGGCGCAGTCCGGTAAACTGCCAACGCTGATGCGGGTAGAAGAAATTGCGATAACTTGCGCGGCAATGTCCACGCGGCGTCGCACAACTGCCGCCGCGCAGTACAAACTGCCCGCTCATGAACTTGCCATTATATTCGCCGACCGCGCCTTCCGCTGCGCGAAAACCCGGATAGGGCCGATAGGCGCTTCCCGTCCACTGCCAGACATTGCCGAATAACGCACGGGCTTGCGATGCAGACGGACGGACCGCGCAGGGCGCATCGAGCTGATTGCCGCCATCCGGATCATGCATCTCGGCGACAACTTCCCATTCGGCCTCGGTCGGCAGCCGTGCCCCTGCCCAGCTTGCATAGGCATCGGCTTCATACAGGCTGACATGCGTGATCGGAGCTGCCGGATCGACCGCACGCAGGCCGTCCAGCCCGAATGTCAGCCATCGGCCTTCATTATCCTGTTCCCAATATAGCGGTGCAGCGATACCCTCTCGCTGCACCCAGGCCCAACCATCGGACAACCAGTGTCGCGGCTCGCTATAGCCGCACTCGTTCATGAACTGCATCCATTCGCCATTGGTGACAGTTCGGTCGGCAAGCGCAAAAGGTTGCAGCAGCACCTTATGACGCGGACCTTCGCAGTCGAAGGCAAAGCCTTTACCGCTATAGCCAATCGACTGGATACCCGACGGGCCTTCGATCCATTCGAGCGGCGCGACGTCGGGTGTCGCCTCACGCAACACCGGTTCCGGCCAAAGGGCTGGGAAGGTCGGATTTTGTGCAAACAGGTGAAGAATATCGGTAAGCAGCAATTCCTGATGTTGTTGCTCGTGATGGATGCCGAGTTCTATCAACTGCAATGCGGCGTCAGGAAAATTGTTCCACTGGGCGTCCACCGCCGCCTCGACATGGGCGCGATAGTCCAGCACCTGCGCCAAGGTCGGCCTGGTAATCAGCCCGCGTGCTGCACGCGAATGCCGCGCACCCTCGGCTTCATAATAGCTGTTGAAAAGATAGGCGAAGCTGTCGTCAAAGGCGCGGTAGCCCGCAACATGGTCGCGCAATATAAAGCTTTCCAGAAACCAGGTAACATGCGCCAGATGCCATTTGGCTGGAGAGGCGTCGGGCATCGACTGGACCGTGGCGTCTGCATCGGACAGCGGGGCCGCGAGATCGGTGGTCAGTTTGCGCGTGGCAAAAAAACGGCTTTTGAGATCGGGGGTCACCGCGATCCGCCCGGCGCCCACAAGATATCGCCGCCGCGGGTAGAATTGATCAGGCGGCACAGAACAAACAGGTAATCCGACAGACGGTTCAGGTAAGTTACGGCCTGCGGATTGATGTTGGCTGCCTGTGACGCAGCCACGAGAGCACGTTCCGCACGGCGCGCGATGGTGCGTGCCATATGCATATGCGCGGCTGCGGCACTGCCCCCCGGCAGAATGAAACTGGTCAGTGGCGGCAATTGATCGTTGGCCGCGTCTATCGCAGCCTCCAGCCAGTCGACCTGTACCGCTACAATCCGGAGCTCCATCTGCGACGGTTCGAAACTGTCCCCCGGTGTGGCTATATCCGCGCCGAGGTCGAACAGGTCGTTCTGGATGCGGCGCAGGCCTGCGACCAGTTGCGTATTGCCTTCATCTGCCTCAAGCACCTGTATCGCAATGCCCAGAGCACTGTTGGCCTCATCCACTTCGCCGATGGCAACCAGGCGCGCGTCGGTTTTCGACACGCGCGAACCATCCACCAGCCCGGTCGTGCCGTCATCGCCGGTGCGGGTGTAGATCCTGTTCAGTTTGACCATGACCGCGGACAGCCGCCTATTGCGAGCCAGCCACCAGCAACAAGACGACCACCAGCATGATGGTTATTGCCTGCCACTTCACACGCGCGAACATCATCTTGTTCTGCATGGCGAGAGACTCGGGAATACCGTCTTTGTCGACTTCGGCAGGACGCATATTGGCAAAGGCATGGAGGCCGCGGACCAGCGCAAATGCGACAGCACCGGCAGAGGCAATGATGAGTAGAACCAGCAAGATAGTCATGGGAGAATGTCCTTGTCGGGGTTGATACCCCTGTCTTCTATCTAGGCATCGGACAGCGAAATGCCAAGCGGCACGAGGCCATTTTGCAAATCATCAATCAGCCCGCCACCATCCTCCGCGGCGAGCCGCCTTGCCGACAGCGCGGGCGAGGATTTGCTCTTGGCCAGTTTCTCGCCGCTCGCATCCAGCAACAATGGATGATGCCAATAGGCCGGCTCTGGCAGGCCGAGCAGTTGCTGCAGCAGACGGTGGATTGCGGTATAGGCAAACAGGTCGCGTCCCCGCACGACATGGCTTATGCCATCGGCGGCATCGTCGACCGTCGCGGCAAGATGGTAAGAGGCTGGCGCATCCTTGCGCCACAGCACCACATCGCCGAACATCATGGGGTTGGCGAACTGTTCACCGGCGGCAAGGTCGTTCCATTTGAGCGGGCCGCCGATCCCGACCGCCTTCCCCATGTCGATGCGCCAGCTATGCGGCTGGCGCCCATCAATCTCCCGGGTGCGGCAGGTGCCGGGATAGTGCGGACCGTCGGGACCATGCTGCACCGGCTGGACCTTGAGCGCAGCGGCGATATCGCCGCGCGAGCAAGTACATCGGTAAAGCACGCCCATCGACTTCAACCGGTCGAGCGCCCTTGCATAGCGTTCCAGATTTGCCGACTGGTAACTGACCGGGCCGTCATGCCCCAAACCCAGCCAGTCGATGTCCGCGAGGATGGCGTCGATATGTTCGGGGCGGCTGCGGGTGCCGTCGATATCTTCGATGCGTAACCGAAAGGCGCCGTGGTGCGCTCTTGCAAAATCATGCGCGCATAAGGCAGAAAAAGCATGTCCGACATGCAACGCACCGTTCGGACTCGGCGCGAAGCGTGTGCGAACCTCGCCCTGTGGCGAAAAATCCATGACTGGCAAAAAACCCATATCTAGTGCGTTTGCCCTCTTGACGTCACAATATGTGCAAATAGGTTGGATTTGTCATGGCAAGTGTCAAAATGCTGTAACGCTGATAGGCTTAAAGCGGCTATGACAATAGGGGGAGAAGATTAGTTTATGCTTCACACCGCCACTTTCGAAGCCGCGGGCGGCGCGCGACATCCGGAAAATTGTCCGGCGCTGGTGCTGAATGCGGACTATACCCCGCTCAGCTACTATCCGCTGAGCCTGTGGCCGTGGCAGACCGCGGTCAAGGCGGTTTTCCTCGAAAAAGTCGACATCGTATCGAGCTACGACCGGCATGTGCACAGCCCTAGCCTGGACATGAAAATCCCGTCGGTCATTGCGCTCAAACAATATGTGAAGCCGTCGGAATATCCAGCCTTTACCCGTTTCAACCTGTTCCTGCGCGACAAGTTTGAATGCCAATATTGCGGTTCGGGCGATAACCTGACCTTCGACCACATCATTCCGCGCCGTCTGGGTGGCATCACCAGCTGGGAAAATGTCACCACCGCCTGCCTGCCGTGCAATCTGAAGAAGGGCGGGCGAACGCCGAAGCAGGCGCATATGCAGCTCAACATGGCTGCCATCCGCCCGACAAGCTGGCAATTGCAGGACCGCGGCCGCGCCTTCCCGCCGAACCATCTGCACGAAACATGGCATGACTGGCTCTATTGGGATATCGAGCTGGAGGCTTGAGCAAAACTTTCATAAGGAAGGCTTGCGCTAGCCATATTAAAGTCTGGCATTGCTATAGAAGCCTTTAGGCTCCATATAGCAGTTAGACTTTAATATGGGATTTGGAATGCGTTCAACCGATGGCCGTTCCGGGCGATATGTAAAACAACCAAATCGTTATTCGGCTTTTATACCGGCTGATTTGCCACCGACGCCGCACATTCAAGTCGATGGCACGCTTCAAACTGCTTTGTCGAAAGCAGATCGTGCGCTCGGGCGATTGGACGGATCGATTCAGACACTCCCTGATCCTGAGCTGTTCGTGTTCATGTATGTTCGTAAGGAAGCGGTGCTTTCCAGTCAGATCGAAGGTACGCAATCATCGCTCAACGATCTATTGGAAGCCGAGGCTCGCCTTTTATCTCCCAAACGACCCAATGATGTCGGCGAGGTTATCAACTATGTGAATGCGATGAACTACGGCCTCAAGAGAATGGACGACATTCCGGTTTCAATACGTTTGATTAAGGAGATACATGAAATCTTGCTGAAAAATGTTCGTGGCAATAACATGCAACCGGGCGAAATTCGGACCAGCCAGAATTGGATTGGCCCGCAAGGATGCTCCCTAAACGAAGCACTTTTTATCCCTCCTCCTCCGCACGAAGTCATGCAACATTTAGGTGCACTGGAAAATTTCATTCACACCGAGACGGATATTCCGCCACTGATCAAAATTGGCCTGATCCACGCTCAGTTCGAGACAATCCATCCGTTTCTTGATGGCAACGGAAGGATCGGTCGATTGCTCATCACCTTCCTTCTGACAAACCAGACAAAAATCTTGATCAAGCCGGTTCTTTATTTGTCCTATTATTTCAAACGCCATCGCCAGGAATATTATGACCGTCTGCAAGATATCCGGGACAAAGGCGCTTGGGAGGAATGGCTGACTTTTTTCCTGACGGCTGTAGCCGTCGTTAGCAATGAAGCCACTGACACGGCGCGAGCCATCGTAAGCATGAGGGAGCGGCATCGCGAACTCGTGATCGAAAAATGCGGGCGGGCTGCGGGCAATGGTCTCAAGCTTCTGGAACATCTGTATCGCCAACCCATTTTGCAAGTCGGCGATGTGTCGAGCTTTTTAGCAGTCAGCTACCCCGCAGCAAATGAGATTGTGAACCGCATGGTCGAATTGGAGATATTATCGGAAATCACCGGCAATGCCCGAAACAGGGTTTTCCAGTATTCTCCCTACGTCCGTCTATTTTCCGATCCGGTTCCGACGGGCTGACCATCTTCACTCCGTCACTGTCAACGCAGGCACCGCCCGCGCCGCATCCTCCGCCGTGATCCCCGGCGGCGGGGCGGCCGCAATGCGTTCTTCGCCGCGCATCACGCGGCCCGCGCGCCTGATTGCGTCGCGCAGGCGGGGATAGACGCCGCAGCGACACAGGTTGGTGATCGCGGCGTCGATGTCTTCGTCGGTCGGGTTGCTGTTTTTCTTCAGGAGGACAGAGCCCGCCATGATGATGCCCGGGACACAAAAGCCGCACTGGACGACATTGTTCGCCACAAAGGCCTGCTGCAGCGGGTGGCTGCGGTCGCGGCTGAGGCCTTCGATGGTGGTGACGAACCTTCCCTCCGCCTCCGCAATGGTGACGAGGCAGGAGCGGATGGCTTCGCCGTCGATCTCGACCATGCAGGCCCCGCAATCGCCGGTGCCGCAACCATATTTGGTTCCCGTCAAATTCGACGCATCGCGCAGCGCCCAAAGGAGCGGCGTTGCGGGGTCCATCTTGTACTGGACAGGGCGGTCGTTGACGGTGAATTTGGTCATTCCGGCCTTGCTGTAAAAGCCCACCAAAAACCGTCAATACAAAACCGCAGTGCTGCGCCGTCAGGCATCCTTTGACGGACGCGGTTGCTTTGCGGCTGCTGCCCAGGACTACGGCTTCCTTTATGCGGAGACTAATCCCGCCAGCTTTTGTCGATCTGGTCGACCTTTCTCACCATTGCGTCGAATTCGACGCGGCCGGAACCGCCCGGCGGCGAGGCCATGTAGAGGTCGCGCTGATGCACGGCGATCACGTCCTGAGGCACCATGATCGGCTTGCCCATCTGCAGCGTTGCCATCTGGTGCTCGCACGCGCGTTGCAACGCCCAATATTTGATGAAAGCATCGGGCAACGTCTTGCCCATGACCACCGGCCCGTGGTTTTTCAGCATCAATATCC
The DNA here is from genome assembly GCA_016742125.1 of Sphingomonadaceae bacterium. Taxonomy (GTDB): domain Bacteria; phylum Pseudomonadota; class Alphaproteobacteria; order Sphingomonadales; family Sphingomonadaceae; genus Sphingorhabdus_B. The sequence goes on from JACVCM010000016.1 coordinate 27,237, forward strand.
GCTTGTCGCCCAGATTTTCGAGGAGCCGCACGCCTTCCTCCTCGCGCACCGTCACGCCTTCGAAATCATGATAGGCGAGTTGCCCCATGAAATTGCAGGCGTAGAAATTGACCGGCTGCAACCCGCCTTCGAGGCTGCAGACGGCAACGGTCGCGGTGGTATGCGTGTGGATGATCGCATGTGCATCGTCGAGATGCCGGTGGAAGAGGCTGTGCTGGACAAAGCCCGCCTTGTTCACATGCCAGGGATTGTCCGTATCGAGCTTGTTGCCGTCGATGTCGATCTTGATCAGGCTCGAGGCGGTCACTTCGCCGAAATGCATGCCATAGGGATTGATCAGGAACGCGCCATCCTCCTCGGGTATCTTCACGGTGATATGGTTGAAAACCAGCTCGTCCCAGCCGAACATCGCAAAGATGCGGTAACAGGCAGCCAGCTCCTGCCGCGCGGTCCACTCGGCTTCGCTATATTTGCTGTTGGGTTTGAGTTGCGTCGCCATGCTCTGTCTCCTTGGCCGCACATCATGCAATGATGCAGGCCATATTGCAACCGACGGCCGTGTGCCCCGATACCACTGCAAATTCGTTGGCATTCGGCCGGATACCGCCACCAAAATCCACGGTTGTGACATATTTACATCAACTCGCGCTCAATCTCCTGTTCGGATGGCGCAGAAGCCCGCCTGCAGTTGACAAAGAAGTTAGTTGTTGAAAGTAATCAAGGCCTGGTCCGTGAGTCCGGGCTCTGCATGACTGCGACACCTCAAAATTCGTCGCCTTTTGCAAAGCTGGGCTTTGGGGCAACACTAAAATGCTGGGGAGCATCATGACATCAAAATATTCGCGCGATCTGCGCTTTGGTAAGTTTGGCCTTATGGGTGCGTCGGCGCTTGCGATAATGTTGGCAACGCCGGCATGGGCGCAAGATTCAGGAGCGCCGCAAGCGACAGAAGATACCGAGGATGAAGGCGCCATCGTCGTTACAGGTTCGCGCATCGAAGGCGTTACCCCGTTTAACAGCCCCGATCCGGTCACGGTAATCGATCCTGCCACCGCTTCCAAAGAGGGTAAGTTCGACCTGGCATCGACGCTGCAAAGCTCGCCTGTCGCAGCGGGCTCTACCCAGATTACCGCTGCATTGTCGTCAAACTTCGTGACCAATGGCGGCCCGGGTGCGCAGACGATCGATCTTCGCGGCCTTGGACCCAACCGTACGCTCGTGCTCTTGAATGGTCGCCGCGCCGGTCCTGCCGGTACGCGCGGTGGCGTTTCGTCCTTTGACCTTAACGTGCTGCCTCAGTCGCTTGCCGAGAACATCCAGATCCTGAAAACCGGCGCATCGTCGGTTTACGGTTCGGACGCGGTTGCAGGCGTTGTCAACATCCTGACCAAAAAGGACGTGGATGGCTTGCAGTTGAACGGTAACGTCTCCGCACCTTTCGATTCCGGCGGTGAAGAATATCGCCTCAATGCCGTTTACGGCAAGAAGTTCGACCGCGGCCATTTCCTTGTGGCTGTGGACTATACCCACCAGAACGAGTTGTCGCGCGGCGATCGTGCCTATCTCGCCTGTCCGGAGGCTTATACCTTCCGTCCGGACGGCTCTCGTGCGGATATCGTTGACCCGCGGACCGGCCAGTTCAAGTGCGAGGATCTGCGCTGGGGCCATGTCTGGACCTACAACCTCATCGGCAACTTGCGGCTTGACGGTCCGGGCGGCCCGAACACCGGTGTCAACACGTCTAACGGCAGGTCTGATCCAGCGGGTCTCGCAAGCCGCGCCACCGTCCTGATGCAGTTCCAGTATCCGGGCGAAACGCTGGGTATTCCTGCCTTCGGCCCGCCAGCCTTTGCGGGCGACTTTGCCGCGCCGGCAGGATGGTTCCCGACCGGATACAGCACTGCCTCGCTGGCTGTGCAGAATAGCTACCACCCGTTTGTCGAAGAGCAGACGATCATTCCGGAAACCGATCTCTACACAATCTATGCCGATGCGGCATATGAGATTACCGATTCGATCGAAATGTTCGGGGAATTCCTCGCCAACCGTCGTGAAACCTACCAGAATGGCTGGCGGCAGTTCTGGAACTTTGGCGGCACCAGCAACTCTTTCGGCGGTACCCTGTGGGCGCCGGGCTGGGTAGGCCGGAACTTCCTGAGCCCAACCGGTATTACAAACCAGGCCGACAACAGCCAGAAGGTGGATTACTACCGTGGCGTGGGTGGTTTGCGCGGTGACTTTGGCGGAACAGGCAACTGGAAGTGGGAAATCTACGGCCAATACAGCAAGAGTAACGGTATCTATCGTTCGCAGCAGATCCTGCAGGACGCTTACGATACCGGTTATTTCCAGACATCGTCATGCGTCGGCACAGTGACACCGATTTCCGGCAAGCAGTGCATCGACATTCCTTGGACCGATCCCTATTTCCTGCGTGGCGAATTGACGCAGCAACAGATCGACTTCCTTTTCGACTGGGAACAGGGCAAAACCGTTTACACCCAGCTGACCGGCGAAGCGACCGTTACCGGATCGCTCTTCGAACTTCCGGCAGGTCCGCTGTCAGTTGCCGCCGGTATCACCGGTCGTCGCGACAAGATCAATGACATACCGGGCGAGATCACCCGTGCTGGCAACGCCTGGGGCACGACAACCTCCGGGATCACGGCTGGTAAAGGCGATACGTTCGAGGTGTTTGGAGAATTGAACGCGCCGATCCTTGCCGACAAGCCCTTCTTCAAGGAACTGACCTTGTCCTTGGCTGGTCGTATGACCAACACAAAGGCGACGCGCAAATCGGATGGTATCAGCGATAGCGACAATGGCAATTTCACCTATAAGGTGGGCCTGAACTGGGCGTTGAACGACACGCTCCGGTTCCGCGCAAGCTATGGCACATCGTTCCGCGCTCCGGCGTTGTTCGAGCAGTTCCTGGCAGACGAAACCAGCTCGATCGCGCAAACCCGCATCGATCCATGCATCAACTGGGGCAATGCATTGGCAACGGGTGCCATCACCCAGCGTATTGCCGATAACTGCGCCGCGGACGGCATTCCCAACAACCATGCCGGCGGTGGTGTTTCGGCCAATATCACGGCATCGGGCGGTCTTGGATTGCTAAAGTCCGAAACGTCGAAGGCACTGGTAGTTGGTGCTGTGCTGACTCCGAAATTCGGCTTCCTGCCGGATACCCGGATCAACGTCGCGGTCGATTATTACGATATCAAGGTTAGGGACGAAATCACCCAGCTGGGTGGGGCAAACATCCTGCTGGGTTGCTACGATTCGGAAAATTTCGCGACCGAGCCACTGTGCGACCTGTTTACCCGCGGCCAGTTCGGCGCTCCGTTCAACGTCAACAACATCAATGACCAGTTCGTCAACATCTCGACCCAGCGTAACAGCGGGATCGATGTTGCCGTCCGGGTAAATCACGACTTGGGCAACGCGGGCAAGCTGTCGTTGATCGCAGACATGACATGGCAGTTGAAGGACAATTTGCGGTTGCTGCCGACGTCTGGATTGACCTCGACCAATGGCGAGGTTGGATCGCCCAAATGGGTTGGCGATTTCCGCCTGACATGGGATATTCCTGGCGGAACATCGCTCTTCTACGGCGTGAACGTCATTGGTGCCACATCCGATGAGGAAGATTTCATCGAAGACAATGGTGTGAACGGCCTGTGCATCGTGCCGCCGGTAACGGCGGCGGTTATTCGCGGCACCTACTGCCCGGATCTGAAGACGCCGATGACCTTCTACCACAATGCGTCGATTACGCAGGAGATCAACGAGCGGTTCGACATCACGCTGGGTGTCAGCAACCTGTTCGACCGGCGGCCCCCGCGCGTTTCGGTGCTTAACGGCAGTCAGATCACGACATTGGGACCCGTCGCCTACGCGTCGCAATATCCTTTTGTCGGCAGGCGCGCCTTTATCAACGTTTCGGCCAAATTCTGATCGAAACCTTTGCAAGTTCAACCGGGCGGCATGGCAACGTGCCGCCCGGTTTATTTTTGTCCGCAATCTTCTAATATGGCGAGATCATGCCCGAAATCTGGATTCAGCCCGACACGCTAGACGATGAAAACCGCAGATTTGCGCAGGCACCGCTGCGCCAACCCGTCTTCCTGAACAGCGTCCCCAAAAGCGGAAGCCATTTGCTGCGCAACATCCTGCGGATGTTCGTGCCTGTAGAACAGCAATATACGGCAGATTTCATCCAGTGGCCCAATATGCAGCAGCATCGCGGGGCATTCAGTGCCGACCGGCCGATGCTGAGCTGGGGACATTTGCTGATGGCCGATGCGTCAGTCATCGAAACGGCAGGGACGCGGCGCATATTGCTGTATCGCGATCCTTATGACTGGGTCATCGCCCGCGCGCGCTTCTTCATTTCCGAACAGTTCAGCGGCAATGTCGGGCATCTGCGGTCTGGCGAATTGTCGGTCGACGAGCTGTTGACCATGATGATTTTCGGTCTGCCCGGTAAGGCACCGTCGCTCAATGCGATTTACGAGCTCAATGCGGCAGCATGGCTCGGCACCAAGGTGTTTCCTGTCAAATATGAAGATGTTGTCGCAAATATCGGCAGGCTCGATGACGACAAGGCCGACAGCTTCTTCGCCTCCCTGTTCGAAGCGTGCGGCATCGAACGGCCTGACGATTGGCGAGAGCGTGTACGGATCGGCTCGGACAAGGCGCAAAGCGGCACTGCAAGAGATCAATTGACCGGTGTGACCGTGGAATTTCCGGCATCGCTTGGTGACAGGCACAGGGCGTTGGTCGATTACAATGCGCCCGGGTTGCGGGCGCTTCTGGGTTACGCATGACCACCATTGTGTCGAACGGCGGTGTTACCGCCTTCCCGTTGCTTGCCGAAGCCGAACGGCTGCTGGAAGCAGGCCAGCCCGAACAGGCCGCGCAGCGGGCGATTGTACATTTGCGTCAGCATCGGGATGAACCGCGGGGACTGGCGCTCCTTGGCACCGTAGCCATACAGTTGGGCGCGCTCGGCCAGGCCGAGCAATTCCTGCGCAAAGCGCTGTCGAAAGGTGCGACCGGTCCCGAGGTGCGTCGCCATCTGGCATCCGTCCTCCACCAGGCGGAACGACTGGGCGAAGCGCGCGTGCATTTCGAAGCCTTATGCAAGGAGAGCGATGATCTTCAGCTTCGCCTCATTCTGGCTGTCATACTCGACAAGTTGGGACTTAACGAAGATTCCCTGCGATTGCGCCAGCAATTGGTCGATGCAAACCCCGATAACCCCTACTGCTGGATCAGCTATGGCCAGAGTCTGCGATCCAGTGGCCGGGTCGAAGATGCCGTTGCAGCCTATCGCAAGGCGGCAGAAATCGATTATGAATGCGGCGAGGCATGGTGGGGTCTGGCAAGCATCAAAAAGCCGGTCCTGACCGACCAGGACATGGTCGAAATGAAACGCGCCATCGATATCGCCATCGATGTCCGCAACAGCGCGCCGACGCATTTTGCGCTGGCGCGCGCCTATCATGATCGCGGGCGATATGCGGAAGCATTTGAACATTATCGTATCGGCAACCGGCAGCGCGCGGAAAGCATCGGCTATGACGCGCGGGAACTGACCGCCGAAGTAGGCGAAACGGAACGGGTCGTGGACCCCGCCTATATGCAGCGTCTTGAACGATTGCAGGCGGAAGGACCAACGCCGATATTCATCGTCAGCTTGCCACGATCGGGCTCCACATTGCTGGAACAGATGCTTGGAAGCCATCCCGATATCGAGCCCATCGGGGAGTTACCGTACGTCCCCGCAATCCTGCGTTCGATCATGGAAATGGCAACGCGCAAGGGCAAGATCACCGTTCCGCAACTGGTCGTCAGCCTTCCAGACCAGCAGGCAGATGCCATGGGCCGCGATTATCTCGAACGTGTGCGACTGCATCGCAAGACGGACCGCCCCTATTTCATCGACAAGCTTCCGCATAACTGGAGTAACATCCTGTTTATACGCCGGATATTGCCACATGCTCGGTTTATCGACATACGCCGGCCCGCGATGGATTGCTGCTTTTCCAATTTCAGCCAATCCTTCTCGACCGCCCATGCGTCGTCATTTGCATTGGAAGACATCGGGCAATGCTATGTGGACTATGTGCGTTATATGGCCCATCTCGACCGTGTCGCGCCTGCGCTTGTCCATCATATCGATTATGCACAATTGGTGGAAAATGCGGAAGCCGAACTGAAGGCAGCTCTGGCCTATCTGGGCCTGCCCTGGAATCAGGCCGTGCTCGAGTTTCACAAACTCGACCGCGTGGTGCGTACACCCAGCAGCGAGCAGGTACGTCGACCACTCAACAGGGATGGTATGGAGACCTGGAAACCGTATGAACAATGGCTCGATCCGCTTCGCAATGTGCTGGGGAACCTGGCCGCAGACCGTTAGATGCGCGGAACCGGACGAATCTGGCTTGAACTTTACCGAAATTCGCTATAGGGGGCCGTGCGTTACGCCGCAGCAATGTTGCGGCGGTTTTTGTTTTTTATCTTGGAAATGGCTGATTTTCGCCATCCTTGCCGATTCGGTTCGGCAGAGCAGTTTGGAGTGTAGTTTTTTATGCAGATCATGGTTCGCGACAATAATGTTGATCAGGCCCTCCGCGCGCTGAAGAAAAAGCTGCAGCGTGAAGGCGTGTATCGCGAAATGAAGCTGCGTCGCCATTTTGAAAAGCCCTCGGAAAAGCGCGCCCGCGAAAAGGCCGCTGCGGTCCGTCGCGCCCGCAAGATGGAGCGCAAGCAGCAGGAACGCGACGGCGCGAAATAAGCGTCGCTCCTCGGCAACAGGGAAAGCGCCATCTAACGGCGCTTTTTTTGTGTCTGGAATCCGCAGCCGGTTCTGCTAGTCAGCGCGCAGCCTCTCACCGTCAGGAATTCTCAATGTCCACCACAGCCGTTCCGATTGCCCCCGTCAAAAAAGGTACGATGACCAAATTTGCCATTGGCCTTGCGCTCGTCCTGGCCGCAGGCGGCGGTCTTGCGTGGTGGGGAACAGCCGATGTGCGTCAGGAATATGGCGATGTCGTCACCACGGCCTCTGGCCTGCGCTACAAGGTGCTGCAGACAGGGGAAGGCAAGTCGCCGACCGACAGCGACGTCGTGCTGGTCAATTACACCGGCAAGCTGAAGGACGGCACCGTTTTCGACCAGAACCCGCAGGCTGCCATGCCGGTCAGCGGCGTGGTGCCCGGCTTTTCCGAAGGTCTGAAAATCATGCAGCGCGGCGGCAAATACCGCCTCTGGATTCCGGCCTCGCTCGGCTATGGCCCCGAGGACCAGCGCAACCCGCAAACCGGGCAGGTTGCGATCCCGGGCGGCAGCGAACTGATCTTCGACGTCGAGTTGCTCGAATATAAATCACGCGCAGAGGTCGAGGCTATGCAGCGCCAGATGCAGGAAATGCAAAAACAGGGTGGCGGCGGCGCTGCTGGCGGCCAGGCAAGCGGCGCCCCGCAAGGCCTGCCGCCCGAAATCCAGGCGCAGATCGACGCCCAGATGAAGGCGCGGTAGGGGCTATTGCCCCTCCTCAGCAGTTCAGATATGTTGCAACTGTTGCAACAATGTCGGAGTGCGAAAGATGGGTGTTATGTCAATCCGCGAATTCAACGCGAATATGTCTAAGGCCATTGCCCGCGCAGAGGCTGGCGAAACCATCGAAATTACACGAAACGGCAAGCCCGTTGTAGAATTGCGTGCCAAGCGCAAGAACCGGATGGATGATCCCGAATATCGAGAAAAATATGAAAGGATGCTGGCTGGAATGCGTGAAGGCATTCCCGGTCTGACAGGCCCCGCCACTTATGAGGAGCGCACTGGACGTGGGCGTTGATTGCCTTTGACACTAACATACTGATCTATTCGGTTTCGTCAGAAGATCCGTCGGATCGCCATTCAAAATCCTTTGACTTGATAGCGGCTGCAGCACCTGTAGGCGGCGTGGTACCGCTTCAGGTTATCGGGGAATTTTTGAATGTCTGCCGGCAAAAGAAAATCGTCGCCCCTCAATATGCCCTGAAACGTGCAGACGAGTTTCTGGGCGGTTTCGAGTGTCCTGAGACGCGACCGACCGACCTGCTGGCAGCCTTCGGCCTGGCCGAACGAATGCTGCTGCAATATTTTGACGCTCTGATTGTTGGCATCGCAAGGCGTGCCGGAGCCAGGATCTTATTGTCTGAAGATATGCACGACGGGCTGGAGATCGACGGACTCAGGATCGTTAATCCGTTCGTTGGCGCAAATGAAACTTTGCTCGCCGATTATCTAGGGTCCTTCAGTTAGGCCTTTTCGAGCAACCCTTCCTCCGAAATCCGCTTCTGCCACAAAGCGGGCGCCAGCTGGTGCACATTGTTACCCTCGCTGTCGACCGCGACGGTCACGGGGAAATCCTGAACCTCGAACTCATAAATGGCTTCCATGCCGAGGTCTTCAAAGCCCACGACCTTGCTGCCCTTAATCGCGCGCGCGACCAGATAGGCTGCGCCGCCAACAGCCATCAGATAGGCGCTCTTGTGCCTGGCAATCGCCTGCGTCGCGGCGGGGCCGCGCTCGGCCTTTCCGACGCAGCCGAGCAGGCCCTGTTCCAGCATCATGTCCATGAACTTGTCCATCCGCGTTGCAGTGGTCGGGCCAGCCGGGCCGACAACTTCTTCACCCACCGGATCGACCGGGCCGACATAATAGATCATGCGACCCTTGAAGCTGACGGGCAGCTCTTCGCCCCGCGCCAGCATATCGGCGATACGCTTGTGCGCGGCGTCGCGGCCGGTGAGCATCTTGCCGTTGAGCAATAACCGGTCACCCTGCCTCCATCCCTGCACGTCGGCTGGCGTCAGCCGGTCCAGATCGACGCGTTTCGCCGCTGCGTCAGGTTTCCAGTCGACCTTGGGCCATTCGTCGAGATTGGGCGCAGGCAGATAGGACGGCCCCGAACCATCCAGCGTAAAATGCGCATGGCGGGTCGCGGCGCAGTTGGGGATCATCGCCACGGGCTTGCCCGCCGCATGGCAGGGCGCGTCCATGATCTTCACGTCCAGGATGGTCGACAGCCCACCGAGCCCCTGCGCGCCGATACCGAGCGCATTGACGCGATCGAAAATCTCGATCCGCAGCGCCTCGATGTCGTTCTGCGGGCCTCTTGCCTTCAGCGGCCCCATGTCGATCGGTTCCATCAGCGCCTGCTTCGCGAGCAGCACGCAATGTTCCGCCGTACCGCCGATGCCGATGCCCAGCATCCCCGGCGGGCACCAGCCTGCGCCCATTTGCGGGAGCATCTCGACCACCCAGTCGACTATATTGTCCGACGGGTTCATCATCTTGAACTTCGACTTGTTCTCGCTGCCGCCGCCCTTCGCGGCCACGTCGACCGACACCTTATCGCCCGGGACCATGTCGACATGCAGTACGCAAGGCGTGTTATCCTTCGTATTGCGGCGGGTGAAGGCAGGGTCGGCCAGCACCGACGCGCGCAGCTTGTTTTCAGGGTGCAGATAGGCCCGGCGCACGCCTTCATCGACGACATCCTGCAACGAACGCGAGGTGTCATCCAGGCGACAATCCATGCCCCATTCGATGAAGACATTGACGATGCCGGTGTCCTGACAGATCGGCCGATGCCCCTCTGCGCACATCCGGCTGTTGGTCAGGATCTGCGCGATGGCATCCTTCGCCGCCGGGCTTTGTTCGGCCTCATATGCTTCACCCAGCGCGCGGATATAATCCATCGGGTGAAAATAGCTGATATATTGCAGCGCGTCGGCCACGCTGTCGATCAGGTCGCTGGTCTTGATAGTGACGGTCATGACGAATTCCTGCGGCTTTGGAAGTTGCCCATGCCCATAGCGCGCCACCAACTCGTTTCAAGCGTCGCGTACACCGATATGATTCGCTGTCGAACCCCCGCCGGTCATGATCATCGGCTTTCGTTAATCTGCCGTTCAAGTATCGGGCAGATTTGAACAAGCAATATACCCCACTTAAGCAACATTTTTAAGTTAAAGTGAGGCTTGGTGATGGACGGATAGATGTATCCTCCATTTTATGACTTCCCTGTTGCAACTTTGTCGCCATTTTGGATGTTGAGCCATCCGATACTGGTTCTGATAAACAGAATATCTGTTTTTCACAAGAATCCATATCTGCGGTGTATTCCGCTTTGTTATTTTAACAGGAGATTATCATGTTACGCATTTTGACCGCATCCAGCATATTGGCGCTGGCCGCTGTTCCGGCGATCGCCCAGCAGGCCGATCCGATGGCCGCCCCCGAGGCACCCGAAACGTCGACCGATGCTGTTACTCCGGCACCAGCCGCGGAGCCTGCTCCTGCCGCTGACCCGGCACCTGCGCCCGCCGCGGAATCGCGTGCCGCAACCGTTGCCAAGCTGGTCGACGCGGAATTCCCGGCCTACGACGCCAACAAGAACGGCGAGCTGGATGAGCCCGAATTTTCGAAATGGTTGCTCGCCCTGCACGCGGCCGGCGGCGATGCCACTGCCAAGGCGATGGATGACACCACCAAGGCGAAATGGGCCAAGGACGGTTTTGCTGCGGCCGACACCGACAAAAGCCAGAAGGTGAGCAAGGCCGAGATGAACAAGTTTCTCGCAGGCTGAAGACCGCGACAGCTTTCTCCCCTGAGCCGACATGGGTCGGCTCGCCTGCCGGGTCCGGATGATTGTCCGGACCCGGCATCTATTTGGCGGGGTTGAGGAGAAAGACAACATAGCCCTTGAAATCGGGGTCGCTGGAGAAAGATGGCGGGGCAGTCCATTCCCCACCCTGGACCAGGCCAATCTTGAACGGCATGTCCAACCGCCCAAGGCTTTTCAGATATTTTGCATATCCCGGGATGGTCTGCCGACCCTGATAGGTTTGCAGCACGATCTCATCGACAATAGCGCCGAGCCGGTTCAGATCCGCGCTGTCGCCCTGGCTGCTCCAGTCCAGCAAGCCCGTTACGCCCAGCCTGGCGTCATCGGGCAACCGGGACCGCACATTGCGCAAAAAGGCGCTGTAATGGTCCAGCCCTTTTGTCGCAGCATCAAAGTCGATCTGGACACCTACGACCCGGCTTCCCGCCGCCCGCCACCGGGCAATGTCGCCGTTGATGCGTTCAATTATCCCCTCACCCCAGTTCAGCGTCTCGACGCGATACACGATCCAGATTTCGGCATGCCTGACCGTCGGCGTCGCTGGCCGCAATGATATCAGGCGCGCGGATCGGGTACCGCGAACCTCGCCTTCGAGGATGTAAATCGTCTTCGCCTTCTGCAGCACCGGCTGCGGCGTTACCCCCGCCCAGAGCCAGTAGGCGTCATACTGCGCCGCGTCCACCCGCGCCTCCTGCGGTCGGCAGGACGCCAGCAGCGCCAGCACCATTACCGATGCGGAGCACCGGATGAGCTTACCAGTAATAGCGCAGCTTCTTTGCCCAGACCGAGGTGGGATATTGCCCCTTCAACTGCTCGAACCACCGCTTGCGCTGCGATTGTGGTGCCTCGGAGGCATCGCAGCCATTATAGCCCGCCGGGGCGTAGCAGTTGATCGCGCGATAAAGGGCATAGGCCCGCTGGTCGGGAAGCGCGGTCCTGTCCGCCATCACCATCTTGTAGCCATCCAGTCGTGAGAAGCGCTTACCGGGGAACAGGCTTGGCGTTCCGCCAAGCTCATCCGCATCGGGCAGCTCGTCCACAAAGTTGGTGACACCATAATAATCGGGATCGAGACCGCTGGTCCTTATAAACTCCCCAAGACAGAGCAGCCCTTGCGGGTCCTTTGGTTTGGCCGAAAGCGTTGTAGCAACTGCCTTCAACGACGGACAAATATATTCCTTGGTCCCTTCCCATCGGAACAGCGTAATGTCGGTGTAACGGGGTGTCTGGTAATCGTCCTGCTGCATTGGCCGGGCCGTTGCCGGAACCAGCGGCAGGTCGCGCAGGAAATCGGCATAGGCCCCGCGGGTCAGATCCTTGTAGAGAAGCGTGAAAATCGCCACTTTCTGTTCGCGATCGGACATTGCCTGAGCGGCCTGCTTGCGAAGGAGCGCAGGCCCGGCATGGTAGCGGAGCAGTATCTCGCGTATATCGGGATCGCGGATTGCCGAACTGGTTGCAAAGACATTGTCTACCGCCTTGGCCCGTTCATCATGCAGGGCCAGCGCCAGTTCCGCCGATCCGCGCTGATGCGGCTTTTTGGCGGCAGCAATCAGGGCAATCAGCGCCCCGCGAGCCGCCGGATCGCCCGCCGCATCGAGCGCGACGGCACGCAGCAACTGGCGGCTGAAATCGAGAAAGCTGCCACTCACTTTGCCAGCAGGTATCAGGCGGAGCACGTCGGCGGGGTTCTTCGCCACATAAAAGGAATGTACCGCCTGCAAATAGGTGAAAAGCGCGTCATTGCCTGCAAAGCGCGGACGCTGTGCATCGAGCGCTGCGCGGCTGATCGGCGGCGTCCGATAGTCGGCAAATTTCGGATCATCTGCTTGACGCATCGCGCGCAGATTGAGCACCGCGAGCAGCATCGGATCGCGCACATCCTCAGGCTTCAATTCGCCAAGCAGTTTGATGTCGATTTCCTGCACCAGATCGGGGAAAGACAGGGTCGGAGGACGTTGCTGCCGGAACAATGCAGCATAGGCGGCCGTCAGCCGTGGGTTGTCGTTGCCCAGCCAGTAAATGCGCCGGAGCAGGCCTCCGGCCGAAGCAGCAAAGCGGCCGCGTGGATAAGTCTTGAGATAGGTACCGAACGCATCTTCTGACGCATGGAGAAGTTCGCTGTTGGGGTTGGTTTCGAGCAAAGCGCCATATTCATCGAAGGCGCCCTGCATCGACTGGTTCAGAAGCGCGCGACCGATCATGTAAGATGCCGCTTCGGTCAGCCAGCTGGATTCTGTCCTGCCGATTTCGTTGAACATCATGCGGGCTTCATCGAAATTGCCGTCATAAAAGGCGGCCGCACCGATCAGATAGTCGGCAAAGGCGCGCCCGGCCTTCGACCTGATGCCTGCCAATGCTGAGCGCGCGGTTTCGGCAGCGTCGGTGTCGCTGCTGCATTCGGGCTTCAGTGCTGTGCGCACAACCGTCAGCGTGGCCTTTTCATCTCTGGACAGACCCTTTGCCCCCGCCACCGCCGCAACATATTCCGCGCCAGCCGCCATGTTGCTCATGCAGCGCGTGCCAAAGGGGAAATTGCCTGTTTCGTCGTCTTCGGCCCCTGCTGGCGACGGCCCGAGCTTATAGGCAAAGCCGGCCCAGTCGAACGGCTCGGCCTCGCCCCGGCGTTCAGGGATGTCATAAGCATATTTGCTGGCAGGTCCCACCGCGCCGTGGAAATCGTGGAGCAGCATGAGCAGATTGACGCGTGTGTCATTTCCGGGGCTGAGCAAAGCGGTGCTGCTGCACCCGTTATAATCGGTCTGGCGGATTTTCCAGTCGGGGTAGCATGTCGAATCGGCGCTGGCATACGCGGCGCCCGCGAAAAGGAGCGCCATTGCAGCCAGAAAAATCGCCAACATCCTGTTCATCCGACTTCTCCCGACCGAGTCACATGCCTGAATGACAATGAAACGAACGCGGTATTTTCGCAACCACATCGGCCATTCGCGCGGCTTGACTGCAGATACCGCATTGGGTCGCGCGCTTGCGATGAAGATGCCGCCATAGTCTGGCCCTTCGCCCGTCTGTTGGTCATCCAAAAGGGTTTCGGATCACCAGCCTTTCGTCAACCACAAGGCCGTTTTGCATATCCTCTGACCAAAGGATGTCGCAACCCGCAGCCAATGCTGCACCGACAATCATCCCGTCATAAACAGAAAGATTATATCGCTGGGCGATGCGAATCCCCTCCTCATGCGCTGCTATATCCAAAGGGTCGACCTGCAAAAGCGCTCGAATATCGGCGAGCAGCATGGCGACCTCATCCCAGGCCAAACCGAATTTGCGCCGACTGACATTCGCCAGCTCATTCAGCACCTGTACACTGATCACGCCGCCTGCGCGCAGGAGACTCTCAGCGCGATCCGCCTTTTCGCGGTCGTTCGACAGCAGATAGACCAACACATTAGTATCTATGAAGTTATCGGGCATTCGCCTCATCCCGGTCGAACTTGAAATCCGCCGGAATGCGTCCGCGTAGCTTGCGAAGCCGCTCGATCATCTCTTCGCGACCGGGTTTACGGGCAATGCCCATGCTCCGCGCATCGGCGATGTGAATCTCGACATCGTCGCCTTCACGTAATTTGAGTGCGTCGACCACAGCGGCGGGTAGCCGCACGGCCAGACTGTTTCCCCATTTTGCAACCTGCATGACCATCTCCATGATATACTTCCACTTGATGTATATCATTGCCGGCTGTGGGGCAATGCATGATTTCCTTCCGCCCCAGTTGACCACAAGATATTGGGATCGAATTTGCCCGAAGGCACAAATTCCAAAAATATTTTCATTGGCCGATTTTGCATCTTGCGCCCGAAAAAATGCTTAGAAGGTCCACGCGTCGCTGCATTGCAGCACCATCGGCACTGCGACGAATGGAATCACAATAGCGACGAAATGAGTGGTTAATTTACCATTTACCCCCTTGCGTCTGAAAATGATTGAGGCACTATAGGTAGCGGTTGGCCGTAGGGGGCATCACCACAAATTGTGCTTTGAGCTGCAGAACGTGATTCTGCCGGCGGGAGGATTTTTCCCGTCGATAAGCTGGGGACAAGTGAAAAATAAGCCCCTGCAATGACCAAAAAATGCTAACAGGGAGTTTCGCGCCCTGAGTCGAACAAGACAGGAACATTGTCCTGTCGTACTGGAGCCGGGCGGTTTTGGCCAATGGGGTGGACCATAGCCGTCAAATGAAGGGAGCATCGAGTTCAAATGGATTTCAGGGACACTGGCCGGGGGGCCGACGAAATAAACGCTGGGATGATCGACGTGCTGGAAAAGGAATCGGTGGTTACCGAAACGAAATCCGAAGAAAAGGCGAAGCCTGCGCCCGCACCCAAAAAGGCGGTGTCGAGCAAGAGCGTCGATGAGCGCCGCTTCAACGTCGTCACCGATTCGTCGCGTGATACGCTGCTGACCGAATTCGGGAAGGATACGTTGCAGGACCGCTATCTGCTTCCCGGCGAAAGCTATCAGGACCTGTTTGCGCGCGTCGCGGCCGCCTATGCCGATGACGAGGCACATGCGCAGCGGCTCTATGACTATATCTCGAAGCTCTGGTTCATGCCCGCC
>JACVCM010000017.1:0-13897 GCA_016742125.1 Sphingomonadaceae bacterium
CGGAGCGCGCCAAAGCTGCACAGGGTGAAGATTATGGAGGGTAAGGGCGTTTTGCCGCCCCCTGCTGGTACCAGGTCCTGCGAGTTCATGCCGAAATCGCCATCGCCTAGCAAAGTCACAACCTGACGATCGGGTGCCGCGAGCTTGGCACCAATGGCCGCCGGCAATGCCCAGCCCATCGAACCCGAACCGGCTGGTGAATGGCTTTGATCCCATTGCTTTACACGCACCGCATAGCCGAACTGGGTGTTATAGCCCATGCCGATCAGAAATATCGTGTCGTCGTCGAACACTTCCTCAACCAGTTTGGTCACCAGTTGCGGCTTGATTGGGGTAGCGTCGAGGTCGGTTTTGTAGAAGCGCTGCCATTGATCGTCGATCAATTCCTTGACGCGCGCTGCACGCGGGCTGTCTTCACTCAGGGGGTTGGCGATGCCGCGCTCAACCGCGCGATCGAGTAGATCCTGTGCAAAGGTCACAGCGTCGGCGTGGATGCCCAGATCAACCTCATATTGATCGCCGATCACCGAGGGGTCGCGTTCGACTTGAACAATTTTGGCGTGGTCCTTGATCAGCGACCAGTTGATCAAGTTGACGTTGATGAACCCGAAATCGAGCCCAATGACCAGATCGGCGTCCTTCATCAGTTGGTTCGAAGCGGCCGTGCCGAAATGGCCGACCGGGCCGCTCGCGAGTGGGTGAAATTCGCTGATCACGCCGCGCCCAACCTCAGTGGTCATCACGGGGATGGACAGCGCTTCGGCCAATTTGGTGATGACCGGTTGGCCACCCTCCATCCGCACAGTGTTGCCGCAAGCGATGACGGGAGCCTTCGCCGACTGGATCAGATCGAGCACCGCATCGACCGCCCATGCCTCAGCGCGCGGCCGGTTGGCGACCTGTTTAAGTTTCGGCCTGCCCTTGAGCGACAGGTCGGTTGAATCGATGGTGATCGAGCGCGGATAAATATCCTTCGGCACGTCGATATGCACTGCGCCGGGGCGGCCAGATGTCGCGATCTGGAAAGCCTTACGCATGATGCGGTTGACGTCCTTCGCCTCGCGCACCTGTTCATTATATTTGGTAACCTTCGAAAAGACGCCCATCACATCAAATTCGTGCCAGATGTTCCGTTCCAGCCGAAACGTGTCCATGTTCGACGATAGCATCATTAGCGGGGCTGAGTCCTTCAACGCGGACCAGATGCCCATGACCGAGTTGGACACCGATGGGCCAACGTGCAGCGCACACACACCGACACCGCCGGTCACGCGCGCATAGGCATCGGCCATCGACGTCGTGCCGGTTTCAAAGCGCGTGGTGACATAGCGGATTTCGTCCTTGCGCTGATCGAGCGCGTCGAGCAGCGGCAATATGGTGTCGCCGGTCATCCCGAAAACAACCTTGATCCCCTGTTCGATTAGCGAGTTCACGATTGCTTGTGCCGCGTTCATATCCTCTGTCGCCATAATGCGTCCTTTTTGCTGAATGGATTCCGGTCAGGCCGGGATGATGATGTGTTTGAATTCCAGAAATTCTTCAAAACCGCTGTCACCGCCCTCGCCGCCGATCCCGCTTTGTTTGTAACCACCAAATGCGATGTCGGCGCGTTGCGGCCCTCCGCCGTTGATCGCGACATTGCCCGACTGGATGCGCAGCGCGACCGCGATCGCCTGCTCCTCGTCGCCCCAGATATTGGCGTTGAGGCCATAGCGGGTCTGGTTGGCAATCCCGATTGCCTCGTCGATGCTGTCATAAGGGATAAGCACGCCGACGGGGCCGAATAGCTCGGTCTGCGCAATTGGAGCGTTATTGTCGAGATTGCCGAGCAGCACGGGGGTCATGAAATAACCGCCAAGGCTGGTGTTGGTTGGACCTCCACCTGCCAAAATCCTTGCGCCAAGGCCTACTTCATCGTGCACCGCCTGTTCGACCCGCGCACGATGATCGTCGCGAATCAGCGGGCCGACCCAAGTTTCTTCGAGCCAGGGGTCACCGATCGGAATGTCCGGAATGGTCACGCGTGCGGCCTCGACATAGGTGTCGTAGCTTTCGCGCGGGACCAATGTGCGCGAGGTTACTGCGCAGCCTTGCCCTGCATTGCGGAACAGGCGGCGCAGCGATGCAGCTGCGACATCGGCGGGGTTGACCCCCGGCAGGACGATATTCGGCGATTTGCCACCGAGTTCAAGCAGCACTTTTTTGGATGTTGCGGCCCCCTGTCGCATCACATCGGCGCCAACGGCATTCGATCCAGTGAATGTCACCATGTCGACGGCATCATGCGATGTCAGTATCCGGCCGATGTCAGGCCCACCGAAGACCAAGTTCGCAATACCCGCCGGCACGCCCGCCTGCTCCACCAGCCGCATGAAGGCGAGCGCAGTCAGTTGCGCGCGCGGGGAAGGCAGCAGTACAACCGAACAACCCGCAGCGAGCGCCATTGCCACTTTCCAGACATAAGCAATGTAAGGCACGTTATAAGGGGTAAGCGCCGTGACCACGCCATAGCCTTCGCGTTGGACAAGCCCCCGCGTTTTGGCCCAGGGGTCGGTATTGAGCGTCCTTACCCAACCCCCGGCGGGGCCACGCGCGGCCTTATCCGCGATCCAACGCAGGCTCTCAATCGGCCCCTCCATATTCAGGGTGCGGGCAAGCGAGCGCGGGCAGCCACCTTCGGTAATGAAAATCTCGATCAGCGCTTCCTGATGTTCGACCATCAGGTGGTGCAGCTTTACCAGCACCTCGGCCCGCGACTCGGGGGTAGCGCGCGACCATGTCCCGCCATCGAAACTGCGGCGCGCAGCCATGATGGCTTGCTCGACCTGTACCGTGCTGGCCCCGTTGATTTCGCCCAGCTGCATCGCCTGCGTCGGATCGATCACGGGAAACGGAGTGCCGGCCCCTGCCACCCATTCGCCATCAATGTAGAGCGTCGGATTGCGGACGAGCTGCTTCGCAATAATGCTGGCTTGCTCAGGCAGATCCACGCGCATTCCTTTCTAACCGGGCGGCGACACTTCGGGTCATAGCTTGACGTTTACATGCAAGCGCACTTAATGCAGTATATTATAGCTTTTTAATATAGTCAATTCATCTGCTCTGCGCCCGCAGACCTGTCGGGTTTTAGCGTTCAACATGCTGATAATAAAGTATTATTATGCTCACGAGGGAAGTGAACCGGTCTAATCATCTGGATGGCTGTTGGTATTGGGCTGGTCGGGCAGCGGAATAAACTCGTCCGCATCGTCCACGATGATCGGGAAGCGTCCGGCTTTCCAGTCTTCGCGGGCCTGCGCGATGCGGCTCCGGTCCGACGAGACGAAATTCCACCACGCATAGCGCGGTGTCGTGAACGCCTGCCCGCCCAGCAGGATCAGTCGCGCGCTGGTGGCGGTGGTCAGCTTTGCCGGTATTCCGGGTTGCAGGACGTACATGCGGAACGGTTCAAGTGGCAGGTCATCGAGCGTCGCAGCACCGTCGATGAGCAGCAGTGCGCGTTCGTCTGCTTCGGCATCGACAGGCAGCCTGCCGCCGGATTGCAGCGCGATATCAGCAAAGATGGTGGCGGCGTGCTGTTTAGTCGGTGCCGTTTTGCCCCACAGCGAACCCATCAGTATCCGCGCGCTCGCTTGGCCATCATCGATCAGCGGCAGATCGGCGCGGCCGACATTCTGGAAGGCCGGGTCGATATCTTCCTGCCCGTCGGGCAAGGCCAGCCAGGTTTGCATTCCCGCTGCGCCGAAACCACCTGCACGCTGATCAGCCGGGGACCGTTCGCTATGGACGATCCCGCGCCCGGCGGTCATCAGGTTGATGTCGCCAGCATCGATCCGCTGGAATGTGCCCAGCGAATCGCGATGATCAATCGCCCCATTGAAAAGATAGGTGAGCGTCGACAGGTGCAGATGCGGATGCGGGCGGACGTCAAGCCCGCTGCCAATGTCCGCGTCGGCGCGGGTGAACTGATCGACGAAGATGAACGGCCCCACCATCACCCGTTGCGGCTGGGGCAGATAGCGATGGACCGAAAAATCGCCAAGATCGTGAGAGACGGGTGTGATTTCCAAAGGCACCTGCATTGCTCGCATTGCTCGACTCCTAAATTTCGGCCCTGGCCAAGGGCGTGAACAGCGTCTCCAGCGTCGCGGCCAAGCGAAGCAATTGGGCATCTTGGCCCACCTTGCCCATCACGCTGAGCCCGACCGGCAGGCCGCCCGCCAGCCCGATCGGCAGGCTGATCGCTGGTGCGCCTATCATATTCGCGATCGACGGATTGCGCAGCGCCAAAAGATTGGTGCGACCATAAAGATCATCATCGGCCAGCAGGTCCGCCAGCTTGGGCGCGGTCATCGGCACAGTTGGCATCAGCATCGCGGTATAGGGCGCAAGTTCGCGTGTTGCCTGCGCCTCCAGCATGCTGCGCAGGCGATGCAGATCCGCCAGCGCGGCGACGCCCTGACCCTGACCGCGCAAGATGCGCACCGTCACCCGCGGGTCGATCAATTCGTCCTTCGCCGTGATCAACTCGGCCAGCCGGGCATAGGTCTCGACCGCCGAAAAGCCGCCATGCGCATTGATGATCGGAATCAGATCAAGCGATGGCATAGCAATACGTTCAACCAGCGCCCCCTGTTCCTCAAGCGCAGCGACGGCGCGATCAAAGGCAGCGGCGACGCCATCCTCTATGCTGTCAAAGACCGGCGCATGGGGGATCGCGAAGCGCAGGCCCCGAAGCGGCATGGGCGTCAGGTCAGCGGCGGCTGTGCCCGCCATTGCCGCGTGCAGGATTGCAACACATTCAACGCTGCCCCCCAACGGACCGACCACGTCGAGTGCCTGTGACAGTGGAAATATGCCGTCCATAGGCAGGCCGTGGGTCGTCGGCTTCATGCCGACAATGCCGCAAAAGGCCGCCGTTATCCGGCACGATCCGCCGGTGTCAGTGCCGATCGCACCCAGCGCCATACCGTCGGTGATCGACACCGCCGCCCCGGCCGACGAACCGCCGGGAATATGTCCCGTAGCGCGATGATAAGGGTTAAGCGGTGTGCCATGATGCGGGTTCAGCCCGAGCCCCGAATAGGCAAATTCGGTCATGTTGGTGCAGCCAATCGTAATGAAGCCCGCCCCTTTCAACCGCGCCACCACCAGCGCATCTTCGGTCGCAGCGGGGACCTCGGACAGCGCGATCGACCCGGCCGCCGTGACCTGCCCGGCCATGTCGATATTGTCCTTGATCGATATTGGTATCCCGGCAAAATAGGGCACAGCATGCCCCTTGCTGCGTGCCTGATCATAGCTATCGGCGGCGGCGCGGGCGGCATCGGCATCGACGCTGACAAAGGCCTTGCCCCCCTGGCCATTTTTATCCTCGATTCTGGCCAGACATTGTTCGACCAGTGCACGACTGCTGATCGTTCCATGGGAGAGATCGCGCTGAGTCTGAGCCAGTGGTCCTGGGGGAGTCATGGTTGATTGCGCCTCTATATGTATTTATGTTAAAGCTATACAAAATATATTTCATATTTGCAACGAGGATCGTCCCGCCATGCAACTCAAGCTCGCACTCCCTGATCTGGTGTCTAATTCCTATTTTCCTGCGGTGGCCGCGATTGATCTGGGGATGTTTGCCGCGGAAGGACTCGATGCCACACTCGACCTGATTTTCCCCGTGGACAAGGCCTATGCGGATATGCGGGGTGGCACGGTGGATATTGTCGCTGGGTCGGCGCATTCGGCGGTTGCTGCCTTTCCGGGCTGGCGGGGAGTGCGGCTGCTCTGTGCGCAGGCGCAGGGCATGTACTGGGTTCTGGTCATGCGGTCAGATCTGAACCCGCAGCAGAATGACCTGGGCGTGATCCGGGGCAAGCGGATCGGGGCGGCACCCTGGGTTGAACAGGGGTTGCGCGGGCTGCTCACTGCTGCCGGCTATGATCTGGCCCTCGACGACATCCAGATCGCGCCGGTGCCGGGGGCCGCTGCGCCGCCGGGTGGCGGCCCCGTCAATTTCGGCCTGACCGCTGCTGCTGCGCTCCGCGGCGGCCTGATCGACGGGTTCTGGGCCAACGGCATGGGCAAGGAAATCGCGGTCACCGGCGGCTATGGCAGCGTCGTGCTCGACGTGCGCCGGGGCGACGGACCCAGCGGCTGTTTCGATTATACGCTGGCCAGCATCGCCATGCGCAGCGACACTGACTCGGCAGTGCAGCAAGCAGTGGTCCGCGCCATTGAGGCAACGCACACGCGACTCAAAGCCGAGCCTGAACTGGCGCTGGAGGTTGCGCGGAAACGCTTTCCGGACGCCGCCCAGCCGCTGATCGTCGAGCTGATTCGCCGCGACCTGCCTTATTATGAAAGCGGTATTTCTGTCTCCAATTTCAACGCGATGTGTGATTTTCAGCGGCGCATGGGGCTGTTGGATGATGCCCCGGTTGATCCGGCGAGCGTTTTGGGGTGCGGTTGACGTCGCAGTGCCAGTGATCGGCAGTGCTTGAAAAATGACTTTACGTCTTATGCTATAAAATATATGAATAATGTTGCACTAGTAGGGGCAACCGAATATCCACCTTCCATAGATCGGAGGAAGTCTATGACTTCATATCAAATCGGCGCAGTTTGCTATTTTCTCTGGGGCGTGATCCACGCCATTGTAGGGCTGATCGGGATGCGCGCCGCGCGTGGCTCCGATATCACCCCGGCATTGATGGCGATGGCCAATGGCCGCAATCGTACCGAACCGCAGATTGTCGATCCTGGCCTGATGGGCCTTGTTGGCAACCATGCGTTCAACCTGTTTGGCTTGGGTGTTTTTTCCGCCGTGTTCGCGGTGATGTTTAATTGGCATAACGACCCGGTTGGATATTGGGCGAATGTCGGCGTCGTCACCGTCGTTGATTTGGCTTTCATCATCTTTCTGCTCGGCCGCGGTGAGTTCAAACCAAGCGCTGGATTGCCCGGACCTATTCTTTGGGTAGTTGGAACGATCTTCCTGACGATCGGCTATATGAACGGCTGAACGGTATGAATAAGCCCCTCCCCTTTAGGGGAGGGATTGAGGTGGGGAGTGTCAACCAGACTCCCACTCAAAGGATCACACAGTCGATCGGCAGATGCATCCAGGCCAGCAACAGGCTGAGCACGGTCAGCACGATGGACGGCTCGATCGCCTCCTTGGTCAGCCAGATGAAATGCGCGACCACCGCGCCGCCCATGATCACAGCGAGCATCAGCGCACCATATAGGGTGAAGCCATTCGCCCAGAGCAGCACGACCGCACTCAGCTGCAACGTGCCGGTGACATAACGAAACCAATGGCCCTGGCCGATTTTCTCAAACGTGTTGTACATCAACGGAATGCCAAACCAGTTGCCGAAGCCGGCAAACAGGAACATTCCGGTGAGGAATATTTTCAGGATATAGGGCGTCAGGGTGAACAGTCCATAGCTTTCGGGCAAGAATGAAAATTCCATATGTTTCTCCTCCTCTGTTGGTGTTTAACCCCCGGACTTGCGGATGACTTCGTAGATCCAGCTAATATCCATATCCGTCTTGCCCTCAGCCTCGGCGGTTTTGAGCAGCTGATGGGCATGATTGAACATGGGCCGCGCGGCCTGTTGCTGCTCCCCCGCGCTTTCGATCAGCCGCGTGACTTCAAGCAGCGCAGATATCGGCCCGATCGACTGGTCATGATCGCCGCTGGCCATCCGTTTGGCCCGCATGTCCCATTGCACCGAACCGCCGCTGCCGCGCCCAATCACTTCGGCGGTGGTTTGCAGATCAAGCCCGAGCAGCCGCGCAAAGTTCATCGCCTCGGCAGCGGCAGCGCTGTGAATGGCGAGCAGCAGGTTGGAGACTAATTTGGTGCGCGTCCCCGCGCCAAAGGGGCCGACATAGACATGGGTGTCGATAATCGCATCGAGGATTGGGCCAACTGCTTCCGCATCCGCAGGTTCGCCGCTCACAAAAACCATGCCCTTGCGCTGGCGAAGCATCGCGCCCGATGCGGCGACCGGGCAATCGAGCATCGCAATGCCATGCGCCCTAAGCAGCGCCGCTACCTTGGCCTTTTCCTCCACGTCGAGTGTGCTCATCTCGATGAGAATGCCGCCCGCGCCGAAGGCCCCGCTGAGCAACCCATCCGGCCCCGAGATGACCATCTGCAAGGCTTCAACCGAGGGCAGGCAAGTGATGGCGATATTCGTCTGATTCGCGATGGCCGCCGCGTTGCTGACCGGCTGGCCACCCGCCGCAGCAAATTCCGGCTCAGGCGTCCGGCGATAGCCGACAACGGTGAACCCCCCGTCGATCAGGTTGAGCGCAATCGGCAAACCAATATTGCCGATCCCCGCCAGCCCGATGATTCGCGCGGCATCCGGAGTGGTTTGTTCCATTCTGCGCCGTCCCCCAACGAAAATTATGCAAAATTGCGCCTTGCATCACACTACAGCGCAACTGCTGTAGCGTCATTCCAGCGTCTAAGTGTTGGGATAGGCATTTTTCACCAAATAGTCAATTGACATAGCTATAATGTATATATATTCTCGCATACATCGATTGAGTGCTGCTGTCGGCCTTCGACTTTGCAGTGCGCTGGACCGGTCATATCTATTTAACATGCAAGGAAATAATTTATGGCAACCCGTTTAAAGAAGGAATTCCCTTCGCTGGAGCAGCTTGACACGTCGCGTTTTCCGGGCGGGCTGCGGACGGGTGCGCAATTCCTTGCGTCGATCAAGAATGATGGTCGCAGGGTGTATCATGATGGCGAGATGATCACTGATGTCACCACCCATCCGGCGTTCCGCGAAGCGGCGCGTTCGATCGCGCGGTTGTTCGATGTCGCATCGGACCCCGCCAACCGCGAACTGATGACCTATACCTCGCCCACAACGGGCAAACCGGTCAACCGCATCTGGCAGATTCCCTATTCGATCGAGGATCTGAACCTGCGCCGCAGTGCGCTGGAGCGCTGGTCGGAGGAAACATTGGGTTTCATGGGCCGCTCGCCCGACCATGTCGCGCAGTTCTTCATGGGCTTTGCGACCGACATCGAAACCATGTCGCGCGGCGGGGCCAATCCCTATGCCGAAAACATCATCCCCTTTTACGAATTTGCCCGTGATAACGATGCCTATATCACCTATACTATCGTACCGCCGCAGATCGACCGGTCGAAGCCCGCGCATCAGCAGGACCCTTCGGACAGCTATGCTGGTGTGGTGGAAGAGCGTGCCGACGGCATCGTCATTCGCGGTGCCCAGATGCTGGGCACTGGCGCCGTCTTCTCGGACTATATCCATCTTTCGACCATCCATCCGATGCAGTCGGGCGATGAGCCCTATGCCATATCGGTGGTCATCCCGGTCAATGCGCCGGGGGTGAAGCTCTATTCGCGCCGGTCCTACGCAGCGGGCGCAAACAGCCTGTTCGATTATCCGCTGGCCAGCCGCTTTGATGAAACCGACTGTTTGCTGGTGTATGACGATGTCTTCGTGCCGTGGGAACATGTCTTTGCCTATCGCGATCTCGAAGTCGTGCGCGATCAGTGGTGGAAAACCCCGGCGCATGTCTTTGGCAACAATCAGGCGCAGACGCGCTTTGTCACCAAGTTGCGCTTCCTGATCGGTCTGGCTTACCGCATCGTCAAGATGAATGGCGGGCTGAATGCTCCACCGATTCAGCAAAGGCTTGCTGAACTTGCGATCATGTGCGGTACCTATGAAGGCCTGCTTGACGGACAGATTGCCAAGGCAAAACCAAATCACAACGGCGTCTATGTGCCTGATCGCCAGATCATGTATTCGGCGATGAACCAGCAATCGATCATGTATCCCCAGATATTGGACATCATCCGCGATCTAGCCGGCGGCGGCATGATCCAATTGCCGTCGAGCGTGAATGATTTCGCCAATCCCGAAATGGCAGCCGACATCCGCAAATATGTCCGCTCGCCGAACGTGAAGGCTGATGATCGGGTGAAGTTCATGAAGCTGGCCTGGGATGCCATCGGTTCGGAATTCGCCAGCCGCCATGACCAGTATGAAAAATTCTATGCAGGGGCCCCGTTCATCGTGAAGATGCACCTGTATCGCAACTATGACTTCAAAAAGGCCGAAAGCTTGGTCGACAAGGCGCTCTCGGGTTACGGGATGAACGGTCGCTGCGTTGACCTGAACCTTGCAGAAAACAGCGCAGACGGCATTTGTCCGGATTGCAGCTGCGGGATGCGATAGGGGCGGGGTATCATGGCGCGACCACTTGCCGGTTTGAAAGTCATTGAGGCGACCTCGATGATCACGGGTCCGCTCGCCGGCCAGATGCTGGCCGATATGGGGGCCGACATCATCAAGATCGAGCGGCCCGATGGCGGCGACCCGTTCCGGACATTCCGGGACGGAGCCGTCAGCCCGTATTTTCAGGCCTATAATCGCAACAAGCGCAGCTTGGCGCTCGACATCCAGTCACCCATTGGCAAGACGGTGTTGAAGCATCTGCTGGCCGGGGCTGATGTGTTTATCGAAAATTTCCGCCCCGGGGTGATGGATCGGCTGGGTTTTGGCGTCGATGCGCTGCGTGCGGCCAATCCTGCGCTAGTCTATTGCTCGATTTCAGGATTTGGCCGTACCGGCCCCTATCGCGACCGCCCCGCTTATGATGCGGTGGCCCAGGCAATCAGCGGGATTTCCAGCCTGTTTCTCGATTCCGACAACCCTCTGATTTCTGGGCCGACGATTGCTGACAATATGACCGGCATCTATGCCTGTTACGGCATATTGGCGGCGCTGCACGAACGCGGGCGCACCGGCACAGGCCGCTGGATCGACGTCAACATGCTCGATTCGGCGCTCGCCTTCATGCCCGATGCCTTTGCCAGCTATTCGCTGAGCGGTGTCGTGCCCGGCCCCTTCACTCGCGTCGCTGCATCGCAGTCCTACGCCCTGCAATGCAGTGACGGCAAGATGATCGCCATCCATATGTCATCGCGCCAAAAATTCTGGGAAGCGGTGTGTAAAGGGTTTGATCGTCCCGAATTGCTGATCGATCCGCGCTTCGACAGCCGGTCGAAACGTATCGACAATTATTTCATGCTGAAAGCCGAGTTGCAGGTGGCAGCCGGTCGCCGAACGCGCGCCTATTGGCTCGGCCATCTGGCGAGCTGCGATGTCCCGCATGCAGCGGTCAATGACTTGCAGGAAGTGTTCCACGATCCGCAGGTCAAGGCGCTCGACTCCTTTGCCGAAATCGCGATCGATGGCGATCTGCGCGTGTCGGTTCCGCGCCGCCCGGTGTGGATCGACGGCAGTCGGGGCGACCAGCCGTTAACGGCAGCCACGGTGCTGGATGCCGATGGAGAGGCAATCATCGCCGAATTGGGCCTGACCGGGGAAGAGATCGATCAGTGGCGCGCGAGCAAGGTCGCCGGGAGCACATCGGCGTGAGCCAGACATTGTTCAGCGCAGTGGGCGGCGAAGCGGCGATGCGGACGCTGGCAGTGCACTTTTATGACAAGGTCTTCGCCGACCCGTCGCTCGTACGGCTGTTCGCTCGCCCGGATGAGGATCATGCCGGACGGCTGGCTGCATGGTTTACCGAGCTGACCGGCGGCCCGACGCTGCACAGCCAGACGCGCGGCGGTTTCCGCACGATGGCGATGAGCCATTTCGGACTGAAAATATCCGAGGCGCAGCGCCGACAATGGATTGCCTATATGCGCGAAGCCTGTGTCGAATGCGGCTGGCCAGCGGCGATCACCGACCAGTTTGTCGGCTATCTTAACACCCATTCAAACTTCGTCGTTCGGGAATCCAATACCTATCCAAAGGTCGACCTGGGCCGACATAGGGTCCTTTGAAAGAAGGAATGACCGATGGCTTCGGCACATCTTGACCAGAATCGGCAACAACCGGCTCCAGCGGCGCATTCGTCCACTCTGTTTCAACAGGCCATGCGCCAGCTAACGGGAGGCGTGACGCTGGTTACGACGAATCACGAAGGCATCAATATCGGATTGACCGCAACGGCTGTATGTTCGCTTTCAGCCGCGCCGCCGCGCCTGCTGACCTGTGTGAATGCCAGAGGTGCCACATATCGCGCGCTTTCGGCGTCGCGCCGGATGTGCGTGAATATTCTGGCGGTCGATCATTGCGATCTGGCGCGCCGCTTTGCCGGAATGACCGATCGCGGCGATGCGGACATGTTTGCGATGGGTGACTGGTCGCTGTCCGCTGACGCGCCGCCGCGGCTGGTCGATGCATTAGCATCCTTCGATTGCGAGATCGACATGATCATGGAAACCACGAGCCACGGCGTCGTCATTGGCGACATCAAGGAGATTGTGGTCGGGGCGGGGCGCCCGTCGCTGCTTTATGGCAACGGACAGTTCCAGATACCAAATGATATTGTGGCGGGGTGACTGTCAATTGTCGGCAGCGGCGATATTGATCGCCACGGGAAAACGTTTTTCCAGATTCTCGAAAAATTTGCGGACACATTCGAACTCGTCGTTGGATACGCCCTGAAACCAGTTGAGATTGACCTTTTCGAGCCGGTGGCTCAGCCCAACCAGCGCTTCCTGCGCCTTGGGGGTCAGCGTGATTGCCAGTTTTCTGGTATCCTGCGAATGCTGACCCTTGGCGATCCAGCCTTCGGCCTCCAGCCGTGACAGAGTCGATGTCGTGTTGGCCGCCGCGACATGCAGATGCTTTGCAATCGACGCCACGTTCACTTCGCCGCGATGCTGAAGATAGTTGAGCGCGAGGAGAGTCGCCATGCCGCTGGAATCGACGTCCAGGCTTTGAGCCAGAGTGCGTCGCATTGCCTGCAACCGCCCGATCGACGCATACATCAAGGCGATCACCTCACGAAAGGTTTCTGACTGCAGGTCGGCCAGTTCGTCCGATTTTGTTGTCTTCTTTTCACTGGATTTCCTGCTTGCCATTCTGTTTCCCAAGGCTGCTAATGCATAAAATATAGCTTTGATTGCTCCCTATGAACGGGTGAGTTGGGTTTCGCAAGTAAGTACCTACTGGCGTTATTGCGCGCACCCCATTTTTTAAGCGCGGGCGTTAAGGCTAAGGCCTCGCGGTGATGAATGAAATATGCCTCGGCATTTGAGCCCCAAAAAGCCTAGGTTCGGGCAGCGCAACGCGCACTGTTTGATATAGGGCATCTTCGTCGCCAATCACCGTTGCCGAAGTAGGAACATTCCGGTCGTCCGCGGTCGTGAGTTGCACACCATAGCGACCCGGCTGCAAACGCAGATAATCGCCAAAAATCCGGCCAGTCAGCTGACCGTCACCCGGCGAGCGATTAGCCCAAGCCACCTCGGTTTGATGAAGGCGGCCAAGCAGCACTGCAGCGCCCGGCAAGTCATTTTCCCGCAAGGCTGCCCGAATGCGAGTCGATGACACCACCTTACCATCGTGCAATACCGATGGTGCAGCAGTACAGCGGCGCCCGCGCCGTTCCAGCGCCTGCTGCAGCGTCGCAAAATCCCCCGAGCGGCGGTGGCCATAGCGAAAATCGGCACCCGTCACGACTGCGGCGCAGTCAAGCCGGTCAAGCAGAATTTCGTCGACAAAGGCATACGGATCGAGCTGCGTAAAGGGTGCGTTGAATTTCAGCGCCAACAGCCCGTCACCGCCCGCAGCCGCGATCAGCGCCGCGCGCTGGCGGAGGGTGGTCAAAGCGAAGTGCGGGAGTTCGGGCTTGAAGAACCGCACTGGATGCGGATCAAATGTGGCGGCAATCGCTGGCACGCCCAATTGCCTGGCCAGCTCCAGCGCGCGCGCGAAAACCGCTTGATGCCCGATATGAAAGCCATCAAAATTGCCCAGCGCCACCACCGCGCCGCGCAGGCGGGCGGGAAAGGCGTCGGCGGACCAAAGCGGAGAGG
>JACVCM010000017.1:13907-42238 GCA_016742125.1 Sphingomonadaceae bacterium
GAGAGGCGGCTCGCGGCGACAATAGGGGCGCCTCCTCGCGAACGGGCCAATCCGGCGGACAGGATTTTAAACTATTTGACATAGCTATTTTTTAGTGTCATATTTTTCACCATCAATCAACCCCAATGATGACTAAAATAAAGGAATTGTCTTGACTGCCGATTGCCAGCTCGACCTCGTGCTCATCGATTCCACTGGTCGCCAGTCCGTATCTGTGACGATATCGCAGCTGGTGATCGCGGGCTGGACAGGCCGCGATCAGCTCGCAATTGAACATCACATCAAAGAACTGGAGGCGCTCGGCATCGCCCGTCCGCGCACCACGCCGATTTATTACCGCGCCTCGGCAACGCGGCTGACCACCGCGCCGGCGATCGAGGCGGTCGGCCCGCATTCCAGCGGCGAGGTCGAATATGTTCTGCTGCGGCATCAGGGGCGCACTTGGGTCGGCATCGGGTCTGACCATACCGACCGGGAGGTCGAGAAATATGGCGTCACCGTTTCCAAGCAGATGTGCGACAAACCGGTTGCGCCCGAATTCTGGCTGGTCGATGACGTGGCCGGTCACTGGGATCAGCTGACATCGCGCGCGTGGATCATTGAGAACGGCGCGGAAATATTGTATCAACAGGGCCCGCTGGCCGCGATGCTCCCCCCGGAAAGGTTGATCACCGGTTATTTCGGCGACACGATGCGCGAGGGTGCGGCCATGTTCTGCGGCACGCATGGCGCAATCGGCGGCATCCGTCCATCTGCGCGCTTTCGCTTTGAACTCGCCGATCCGGTGCTTGGCCGGACCATTGGCGCGCAGTATGAAATCGCCGAGCTGCCGATTGAAGGATGAGGGATCGCTATGCCGTTCAACAAGCCACATCTTGAATTTCTAAGCCTGAACCCTGCAGAAGGCTGGGAACCAGCACCCGGCTATCCGCCCGGCACCGACATCCACCAGCGGATCTTGGCCAGCGACCTCGATGACGAGAACGGGACGGGCAGCCGCACCCGGCTGCTGCGCTTCGGCCCCGGTCAGTTTTCCACCCAGCCCTTTGTCCATCGCCATTGGGAAGAAGTGTATTTGGCGTCGGGCGATCTGGTTGTCGGCAACGATGCCGAGGGCAATGGCGGCGAAAAATTCGAAGCGCCGACCTATGCCTGCCGCCCACCGGGCGTCTGGCACGGCCCCTTCAAATCCGAAGGCGGATGTCTGTTGATCGAATTTCATTATTATGACGAGACGAACCCATATCACGAACCGCAATGACGTTTGACGCACAGCCGACGTCCTATCTGCCGTTTGTGACCGCAGCCTTTGCGTTGTTGGCACTGCCGGGGCCATCCAACGCGCTGGTGGCGAACGCCGGGGTAAATTTTGGCTGGCGCGCCGTGCCAATGATGGTTGCGTCAGTGACGCTGGGCTATGCCGTCGTAATATTGGGGTTGATCTTAATTTTCGGCGAATGGCTCGCCGCGCACCCCGTCATTGCACGCGGCTTGCGGTTGGCATGCGCGGTGTATCTGCTGTTCCTCGCGGTCAAGCTTTGGCGCTCGCGCCCGGCAAGCGACAGGCAAGCGGGAGCCTTTGCCGGTGAACTCCGCCAAGTGTTCCTTGTCACACTGCTCAATCCGAAGGGTCTGGTCGCCGGTCTGGCGTTGATCCCAGCTTTTGCTCAACGATCCGGCGACAATGGCATGCCATTGCAACTGGGGCTGTTGTTCCTGGCCGTGGCTGCGGTGGCGACCGCGCTTTATACCGCCGCAGGCGGATTGATCAGCATGCGCGCCGACGCCAGTAGCCAGCGTCTGTTCGCCAAAATGTCGGCATTGGTTGTCGCCGGGTTCGCGATCTATATCGTTATGGGTTAGAGCCTGTCCTGTTCAGTTGAGAAACGCGCGGAAAGTTCAGCGCGCATAAAGCAGGTTCAGCCAATCAACATGGTGCGGACCCCGCGCCGATGCCATCGTCTTGTCGGCTTGCGCGGCCATTTCCGGATTGCCGTAGCGCACACCATAAACTGTCGGATAATCCACCCAGATTTCATAAACATAGACCAGGTTGCCGCCGACTTCTTCATACAGGCCGATTTGCTGGGTGCCGGGATGCTTGCCGACCATGCCCATCCCCTGGCTGAGGATGCCAACAAAATCCGCGCGTGCATCGTCGGCGGGCCGGATTTGAGGAATCACGAGCTGACACTTGGGTCCGATTGGCACACATTTAGTGGAAATGGTGAGTTTCAGCAAGCCCGACAGCTCCTCTGTCGCGGCATGGGGTTCCAGCAGCGCAGTGATCGCCGTCGCTGTTGCCTGAACCACAGCATTGTCGTCATCACCAACGAAGATCATGGCGAGGCCGGGTTGTTCGCGATGTTCGCTCACCTCGATTTTGGCGGCAGCAGGCAGATCGGCGTCTCGCACCGCGAAGGCGAGCGTCGAGACCGCGATGTTGCCCAAACGCCCGCGCCGGAACCAGCCATGCGCGGGCAGGCTAGCGGTGGAATCGGTCGCAACCGACGCGACAGATGAGGGACGGGAGGCGGGCGCGGTGCCGAATAGTCTGGAAAAAAAACTCATCTCTTACTCCCTTCGGTCATAAAGCCCCGCACCGCGCGGATGATATGATCCGCCAGCTGATGCCGCGCGACATCGTCATGCGATTCATGCTCAAAGCCAGCATAGCGCAGCAACAGCGCGTGGATGCAGTGCGCGATCATCGCCGGATCAAGGTCGGCGGCAACCCGCCCCGCACGCTGTTCGCGTTCGATAATCGCAATATAGATATTCAGGATTTCGCCGTCGCGTTCCTCGGCTTGCTCATTGTTGCCGCGTAACAGGGCTTCGGCTTGCACGGCCTTGAAAACATGCCGGTTCTCGCCGAAAATCCTGCTGCCCGCCGACATCAGCATGGCGATACTGGCGGCCAAATCCAGACCGGCACCGGCCGCGCCCCTGGTCAGCGCCAGTATTTCGCGGTGGACTTCCCCGATCAGCGCCGAAAGCAGATCGGCCTTGGTCGGGAAGTGATAATAGAATGTCCCCTGGGCGATGCCCGATCTTGCCACAATGTCCGCGACCGTCATGTCGTCGATGCTGCCCGAAGCCAGCGCCAGTTTTGCACAGCGAATAATGTCATCGCGTTTGTGCTGAGGGCGCCCAGCGGCGCGAACATTGGACTGGGCGGCGGAGGCGGAGGCAGTGGCCATCGCCCCTACTCAGCCGCTTGCAACATCCCCGGCAACGCCCCCGCGAAGCCGGGTAAGGCGGCGATATAGGGCGTTGTCCGGATGGCCGGAAAATGCTTATCCATATAGGCGTCAAACCGCCCCTCATCGGCCGGGCGACAGCGCATCGCGACATAAAGATCGGGCCGGATCAGAAAGAAGCAATCCGAAAATGCACCATAGCGAATATGCGCCTGGGCCTCATAATCGATGATCGTGTCTTCGTCTTCGCCCATATTATACTGGATCGCGACCATATAGGCGCGGACCCAACCATTATAGTTGCGGTTCACCGATTTCACGAAATTGCGGATATAATCGCGGCGCTCGTCGGTCACCTGAATGCCGGTAAATACCAGCAGCACATGTTTGGTGCCATCGCGGTTCAGAACCTCGAAAAGCCGACTGCGCTTGCGGCTCAACCCGACGCCGACGCCGTGCGCGTCGGTGGCGCACAGTCCGGGTTTGGGGGCCTTATCCGACTTTGCATAATCGGGGAAACCGCCGATATAGCTGATCGCCTTGCCGCTATAGCCGTCATATTCGGCGTTCAGCGGGCCGTTTTTGTACTCGCGATACCCGGCCAGCATTTCGCGAAACATTTTCTGCACCCCTGGACGGCGGGTGCCATATTTGACAAAGGCATTGCGCGCACGTTTCCAGAACCAGTGGCGGGTGCGCGACATTTTATCGGCCTGTTCGGTGGCTTTCAGCACATCGGCAATCACCGGTTTGCGCTCGGCTTCATAGCTGTCGAGCAATGCCTCACCGCCCACGCCTTTCAGGAAATGAGCGAGCTTCCACGCCAGATTATAGCCATCGCCAATGCCGTTATTCTGGCCTTGACCGCCAACCGGCGAATGGATATGCGCCGCATCGCCCATCAGGATCACCCGGCCATGCCGGAAATTCGGTACCATCCGGTTGGAAATCCAGAAGGCCGAAGACCAGGCGATTTCGCCGATCCGGAAGGCAAAGTGGCGTTTGTGAATGTCCACCAGCTTTTGCAATTCCTCAACCGGCGGCAGGTCGGGCTTCACGCGCGGATCGTCAAAATCCATCGAGATCGCCATGCGCCAGTAACCCGACCGCAGTAGTGTCATGATCAGCAGTGTATCGTCCGAATAGGAAAAATAGGTCACGCCCTGCGGCGGCGGCGGCGTGTCCCATTCGGCTTTGAAATCGAGAAGATATTCGCCCTGCAACTGCACCCCGCTAAAATCCTCACCCAGCTGCTTGCGCACCGTTGAGCGGCCACCGTCGCATGCCGCCAGGAACGAACAGGTCATCGTCTCGTCACGGCCATCCTCGTGCACCAGCACGCAATCGACATGATCCGACGCGGCGGTAAACGACTTCAGCTCGACCGGACGCTCCACCTTCACCCCATGATCGGCGAGAAGCTCGATCAGGATGCGCTCGTTCTCCGGTTGGGTGTTGGTCATCGAAAATGGATAGGGCGATTCCAGACCATGCATCGCCAACTGACCCAGTTTGCGGCCATTGTAATAATAATGCACCGCTTCGACCGGAAAGGATGTGTCATACATCTTTTCGCCCAGCCCGATCCGCTCAAAAATCTCTTGCGTCCGCGCAAAAGTCCCGAGTGCCCGCCCTTCGAGCCGCCCGCGTTGCGGCACCATATCGATAATCCGTACCGGAACACCCTGACGCGTCAGCTCAACGGCGGTCGTCAGCCCCGTCGGGCCGGCCCCGACGATCAAAACCGGATGGATAACGGACATCGCCAAAACCCTTTCATAACCATTTTTAGACTGACAGTCAGTATAAATTATAGGTATCAGACAATGCTGTCAATCGGGTTGTTAAGGGCGAGGAGGAGCCGGACTCGATCAGTCTTGGAGGTCAGCAAGAAAGGATCCGCTGACCGGCGCGCGCATCACTCCGCTTCCACCCCGCTCATACCCGGATAATGGCGTTGCAGATATTTGAGCAGCAGGGCGAAATCCACCGGGCGGCTGCGCAAGCTGATATAGCCGTCGGGGCGGATGAAATAGAGGCATTCGCGGCGAGCGCCGTAAGCAATATGGGCGTCTGACATGCGGTCGAACAGCATTCCTTTGCCCGAAATGATCGGCACTGAAATGACATAAGGCTCAATCCAGTCGCCGCTGGTCTCGCGAATGCGGATCACCTCTTGTTGCAATTCGGCATAGCGCTCGGGCGACACAAAGGGACCGCCAAAGATCAAGAGATGATGTTTCGCGGGGTTCAGCGCAAATAATTCATTGAGCCGCCGCCAGCGATGTTCGCCCGATAGCGTCAGACCGTGGACATCGGGCGCGAGCATACCGGGCTTTGGCCCTTTGCTGAATTTGGGAATGCCGCCGAAGATCGAACCAAATCCCGGGTCAGCATCATAAGCATCCAGATTAAGCGGGCTGTCGGGATAAGAGCGATAGCCGCTGAGCAGCGTCTGAAACTGTTTCTGCATTGCGCCGAGCTTCACGCCGACCAGAATCACAACATTACGGACCCGCGCAAAGAAGGGATTGCGGGTCAGCAAAACCTTCTCGCCGATGCCGGTCCCAGTCAGCAAATCCTTGATTACTGGCATGCGTTCGGCATCATAGCTGTCGAGCAGCTTGTCGGGTGCCGCGCCTTTCAGCACATGCGCGAGTTTCCAGCCCAGATTGCTGGCATCGGCAATGCCGGTGTTCATGCCCTGGCCGCCCACCGGCGAGTGGATATGCGCGGCGTCGCCCATCAGGAATACCCGGCCATGGCGCAATTGCTCGACCCGGCGGTTGGCGATGTAGAAAGAGGACGCCCAGGTCACATTGGACAAAGTCACGTCTAAGCCAGGGATCTCATCGAGCAGCTTTTGCATGACCTCCAGCGTCGGCCCTTCGGGTTTCATCCGGGGGTCGTCCTGATCCTTGAACGAGACAATCACCCGCCAGCTCCCACGCGGTAGCGGCACCATCGCGATCATGCTGGTGGTGCTCAAAAAGCTTTGGCCGACACCATAAGGTGGAAAGCGACCGTTGCGCCATTCGACGTCGCAATCGATCAGATATTCGCCCTGCATCTTGAGGCCATCGAAGCTAAGCCCCAGCTGGCGACGGATGCCGCTGCGTCCGCCATCGCACGCTGCGAGATAGACAGCGTCGACGATCTCAGTCTTGCCCTTGGCATCGACAATATTGCAGGCAATCCGGTCGCCATGGTCGGTGAAGGCGTCGAGTGTGCGAAAGCGTTCGACTTGGTGGCCAAGCTCAGCCAGCCGTTCGATCAGATGGCGTTCGGTTTCTGCCTGGTTGATCATGAAACCCAGCGGATAGCTGGAATTGGCACCATGCAGGCTGACGCGGGTCAGCATCTTGCCATTCCAGTGAAATTGGAACCCTTCGATCGGGGTGCCTTCATAATACATCCGGTCAAGCGCACCGATGCGTTCGAAAATCTCCTGCGACCGCGCAAACGTACCGAGCGCGCGCGATTCGACCGCGGGGCGGGCGGCTTCGCGGTCGACGATTCGAAACGGCACGCCGTGCAAAGCCAGTTCAATCGCCAGGGTCAGCCCGGTCGGACCGGCACCGACGATCAGCACGGCGGTATTGGTGCTGCCCATGGTTCCGGATCTTCTCTCACTTGGGGCGCGCCGGGATATGTCCGGTCGGCCGTCGATCATGACGCCTCGCGCGTCCGGCGCTGCCGGGCAAAGGCGACGCCCTCGACCAGCAATCCCAGCCCCAGGCCGCCGACCAGAAACACCAGAAAGGGCGGATTTTCCCGTGGCCCCGGCAGCGCGTCGATCCCGGCAAAAGCCACGATCGCCATCGGGATCGCGCTGCCGACGGCGACGCCCGCGACGCGCTTGGTCCAGGGAACCTGGGCGCGGCCGAGCAGCAGGAAAATGAACGGGCCGAGATAGGGCGGCAAGGTCGCGGCGATCAGCGTGGTACATAGCAGCGGATACTGCCTGGTCGCGGCCACCGGCACCGGTTCGCGCTTGCCCGCCGGATCCGCCGGGACGAGCGCCTCCCCCATCCGCCCGATCAGCAGCGCGGCGGCGATGCCGACGATCCAGGTCGCCAGCAGACCCGGCCATACTCCGCCCGATGCAACCGCCGCCGCGACCATTGCCCGGCGCGGAATCCATACCAGCGCCCCGCCCGCGAGATGCATCACCCAGGAAAGCAATCCCCCGCCCACCTCCGCCGACACCAACACCCGGGCAATTTCGGTAGGCACGGGTGCTGCTGCGAGGAGCGCAGGGCCATAAACGCCGCCAATGCCCAGCAGAAAGACCGCGATGGCGAAAACAACGGGGACGTTATAACCGGCGGTACCTCCATTGACGTGCACACTGATCCCCTCAACGTCTTAAGGCCACATAAGCAAAACCCGGTCTATAGCCTGACATGCGCGCAGTCAATTTATAAACTTATTTATACCTTTATTTCACAGCTATGAAGTTTGCGACATTTGTTTGAACCTGTCGTCATTCTGCTGTCCGCGGTCCCGTTTTGAGCTAAGACACACGCTTTCCCTACAGTTGCAGTCGCATAAACTGGATGATGGCCGGTTCATTTCCGCATGAACGAACATATACGAGCTATCCGGCCCGGCGGTGCCGTGCCGCGTCGATGAGACCGCTTCGCGCAAACTGAACAAAGTCACGCAGCGATGCCGCAACTTGCCGCGCCGACTCGAGATAGTCAGCTCCGGCTTCGTCCATATTGACCGCAGGAAACTTGCTTTGGTGAAGCGCAATATTATGACGCATGATGCCAAGCTTCGCGTTAAATTCCGGCTGCAGATGCTCCAACCGTGTATCTTTGAAAAGTGCTTCTGCATCGCTGGCGATCTCTCCCACGTGAACCGAAAGCTCACGTCGCTTGTTGACAAGCTCCAGCTTGCGTGCATGATCCGTTCGTGCGCCGATCAGCTGTATTTCGGTCTGGATTTTGTCAAGCTCATTCATGAGTACAAGCATTTCGTCGATTTCGCTCACCGCTCGCCCTTTGCATATTACCGTTCCCACGTGGAATCCGCGCGTGGCCGTCTGTCTCCAGTCTTGGTCAGAAGTAAGGCGGAGCGAAAGCATTGTCCAGCAGCACTTGACATGGGTGACGGGGCATTCGATCGGTATCCGGAAGCCTGAATCGCAAACTGGTGCAATCAAGAAATTTCCAACACCCTGCCCGCACCGGCTCCGGGCGCGGGCGGCGGGCAGGATATCGCGATTGCGGCTACGTTCTCCTCGTCCCGACCAAATTTTCAATGGTCTTGCTTGCAATCCCACTGGCTTCTAAGACTGTCCGGCCTGCCAAAATTGCAGCGACAGCCGAATGAGAATCAACAGTCTTGGCATGGATCGCTCGGGTAAAGTTCGGCCGTGAAGGCAATTTCAAACGGATTGGTTGACCCGCTTCCTTCTTATTTCTATCTCACCCCTACCTTTACGATGACTGGAGCGCTGGTTTGGCTCATAAATGCGCCGGTTCAACGCAGAAGCAGCGTTTTGATTTTATGGTATTTTCCATGGTATTTTGACAAACTGTCGGAGAAAAACGGCGGAATTTGAATGGGCTAAAGCCTCAATTCGAATCCCTCCGTCTCCGCCACATCCAGCACTCCCGCAACAGGCTAGGAACAGAACAAGCTTGCTCGCGCGGCCGAAGCATTCCCTCCTGCGTCATGCGCGTAGCCGGACGCAGGGCAAAATGCACCGACAATGTTCAAGAGCGCGAGAAGGAGGGATCGAACTGTCGCTCAGCCGAACGGGTAGGGAAATTCGTCAAAGCCGTCGCGCGGCTTGTCTGCGATTTTCAGAATCTGCGAACCCAGCCACCGTGCCTTGGGCAAGCGCGACCGGTCGAGATAGCGTGAGTCGATCTCGTTGCAACGTCGCGCCATCCAGCCCGCGCGTTGAAAGTTCGATGAATGTTCGCTGGCTCATGGGTCTATCCTGAACTTGCCGTGGATGACGTTGTACCAAACATCTTGTGTGATATTGGTACCATATTGTAGATCTATACGACGGGATGCGTCCAGCACGGCATCCAAAGCATAACGCTGCGAACCCGGATTTTGCGAAAAATCCTCCGTCCAATCGAAACCACTCCCTCCGCGCCCGCCGATGCCACGCATGAACCCGCTGTCGCGAAGCAATTTGCGCAACTCGCGATGCAGTTCGTCATGCACATTTTTGGGAATAGTGCTCAAGCCCTTGCGGATGATCTGAACCGGGAGGTCGCGCGTGGGATGCCATATCGTCCGGATACGGCTGGTTTCGATTTCTGCCTGGTCGGGTCCGGCACCGGGAGGCGGGGCGGTCATTTCCCTTCCTACGTCACGACGTGCACAGGAATGCGAGCGGTGGCCATCATGACACCGGAATGTAGGTCTATTGTGGGCCGATCTGGCTCAACAGGCTCGCAAACTCCTCGCAATGCCAGATATCGGTAATGAGTGCTGCCTCGTCGAGACGCGCAACGTCCATGCCATTGATCCGGAATGTCCGTCCTTGCGCAGGAATGCCCATCAACGGCGCGCCGCTATGGGTTCCGGTCATTACCCAGCGGTCGGCGATCCAGTCGCCTTCGATGACGTAGCATTGTATCTCCATGCGCAGGTCCGGGACAGCCTCGCGCAGCCAGCCGAGAACATCGATAATGCCTTCGATGCCCGGCCGTTGGTCGGGCGCCGGATTGTGGTCGATCGCGTCGGGATGATATAGCTCCCAGCATAATTCGGAGCGACCCTTTGCCCATATCTCCTCGATATGGCGGCGGGCGACGGCCAGGTTGCGCCGCTCCTTCTCCGAAAAATCGTCGATGCCCGGCACAAAGGCATTTGCCCCCGGCCGATATTCGATGTCGGTCGACGGCGGCGGGATCACGCCTGACACCGGCGCTCCGAATTCGCCGCTTTGCAAGCCGATCTGCTGCGCCAGATGCGCCATTTCCTCGACATGCCAAAGTTCGGCAATTTTCTCCTCCCTGATGCGCACCATGTCGATACCGGAGAAGCGCACCGCCGCGCCGGTGCTGGGCTGTCCGAAAAGTTCGCCTGTGTGCGTGCCGGACAACGTCCACAGATCGACGCCAAAGTCGCCGGCGGCCATGACGTGATGAAGGTCCATCCGCATGTCGGCAATGCCCCGGCGAAAGTCGGTTACGACCTGCTTGAGCGCTTTAAGTCCCGGTGGCTGCCCTGCTACCGGCATATGGTCGATCACATCCGGCGTGTAATTTGCGTCGACCAGGTCGGTTCGTCCGGTGCCCCACACATCCTCGATCTGCTCGCGCAACAACCGGCGGGTAACCTCGCGGCTCATTGCGCCGACATCCCGCCATCGACCGCCAGCGTATGGCCGGTCACGAAGCTCGATTTGGCCGACAGCAGCCATGCCGCGGCTTCGGCAACTTCCTCGGCGCGGGCGATCCGCCCCAGAGGATGCACTGAAGCCGCGAAGTCGGCAAAGCCCGGATTGGCCTTGAACCCTCGTTCGGTCAGCATTGGCGTCTCGACTGCGCCGGGCAGCACTGCGTTGACTCGAACACCATGCGGAGCGGCCTCAAGGGATACCGATCGGGTAAGCCCGATAACCGCATGTTTGGAGGCGGCATAGGCGGCCATGCCCGCTGCACCGAGCCAGCCCATCACGCTCGCGGTGTTGACGATGGCGCCGCCGCCATTGGCCTGTAATCCGGGTAGCTGCGCTTTCAGGCAGGTCCACAGCCCGCGCACATTCACTGCCATTACGCGCTCATACTCTTCATCGGGATATTCGGTAATCGGCAGCATCGCGCCGCCCAGCCCCTCGATACCGGCGTTGTTGAAGGCGCCGTCGATTTTGGGGAACGAGGCGATGATGGCGGCGATGGCCGCGCTGTCGGTAATATCGGCGATGGCACTGTGCGCGTCCGGCAGGCTGTCGGCAACGTCGCGCACGCGATCATCGCGATCGACGAGCATCAGCGTCGCGCCATAGGCTGCAAAAATCGATGCCGCGGCCTTACCGATTCCGCTGGCCGCCCCCGTTATCATGATATGGCGGTTTTCCAGCATGTCGTTGCCTTCCTCTTCACTTGGCCGCATAGCCGTGCATACTATTGTCCGGCAGGCCGCCTTCTGCGCGATATCTGGCGACAATCCGGTCCAGCTGGGTTCCGGCGACGCCGGCGGCCACATAATCCGCCGGGTCGACCGCATAGAGCCGTGCGCCATTCTCCCCCAGTATCGCGCGGCGCAGCGGGCTGTCGTCGTGGCCCAGATCGGGGTAGCCGAAACGCTCGATCAGGTCGGCTGGCATGATCAGCCGGCGGAACGCCTCGATCTGCCATTGCGGGCTACCATACCAGACAGAGTCTGTGCCCCAGAGCACATGGTCGCGACCTAGCCCCTTGATGAGCATGCCTATCATTGCGGCCGCAAGTCTGGGGTGGGTCAGCACGGTAAAGGCGAAGCTCGCGCCGATGTCCGCATATATGTTCGATACGCCGTATCTGGCCGGGATTTCTGCAAGATCGCTCACCCAGTCGATCCGGCCTGTAGTCTCAAAGCGATGCAGCTCGGCCTCGGTCGGCTGGGGGATTGTCCGGTAGGCAGCGTGGTATATGATGAAGTTCAGCCCCGGCCAGTCACGCGCGGCCTTGCCCACATCGTCAACGCGGGCGAAGGCTTCGGCGCCCGGCATGATCTCGTCGGCATTTTCCGGAAGCAGCCCCTTGTGGATGCAGATGTTGCGTACACCCGCCTTGAGTATCCGGTCATAGGCTGGATACATCAGTTCTTCGTCGTCGAGGCGATAGCGTTTGTCCGACGGTGAAAAAGGCTCACCGACGGTATAGCCTTTCCAGCCATCGGGTTGCAGTTCGGCGTGAACCCGGTCGATCTCATCGAGCCAGCCGTCATGTCCAGGCCCCATGACCGCGTGCGTTAACAATCGCGTATCGCCAGCGATGAAATTTACGGCCGAACGCGCGGCTGCCATCTGGTCGTTGGTCAGCATTGCCATACCTTCCGACGGAGCGCCGGACAGCAGTGCGACTTTGGTGTCGCTGTCGAGATATATGAATTTCAGGAAATGCGCGAACTGGATCTGCTCGATCCCGAAACGCCCGGCATGGGGCAGACCGAGCAGCTCTGCAGAAAGTTCGATGAGGCCGGTGAGCGGTTCGAAATAGCCAGGATCGGCATCGTCGCGCAGGAAATGAACCTGATCGTCGAAGACAAATTGCCGCGAAAGCCGGTCGCGGCGGGTATGCGCCTCTTCCGGATCGAAGGCTTCGGTCTCGCTTACGTTGAAATGCTGCGAGAACAGCCGGTTCATAATGTCAAATGCCCCCGCCATCGCCATCGGCGTGCGGCACCAGTTGTGGACATCCACGCCATGTCGTGGCGCCTGGAAGGACGCTCTTTCCAGCATCAGTTGCTGATACATCTGCAACTTCCTGCTCTGCCGCGGCGGCGTATATTCGCCATTCGAGATAATGGCAGGGGGTAAAGGCAGGCGCGGCAACTGCTCCCCGGCCAAGAGGTTGTTGCGTTGCGCAGGCGTGAGCAGCATGACCATGGCGGCAAAATTGACAGAAAGATGCCGGTCCGCCCCATGAAAATTACATAGGCCGCGATAACTGCGCGGGCATGCGCTCACCGCTATTCATCGCCCCATGCCTGAAATTCATTTCCCGATTTCGGCATCGCTTGAAAGGTTGTGCCGGTAACCGAACGGCAATCTGTCCTTGACGGCAGCATAAGCGTCGGGTTCGTCGAGGAGGGTATGATATGAAAAACAGGTTTAACAGGGCGGCATCTTTAGGTGCGATCTTGATGGCGTCGGTATCGGTGCCGGCTCTGGCGCAGGAGGCAGAAGATACAGGCAGCGGCGGTATCGAGGAGATCGTCGTCACCGCGGAACGCCGCGAAACAAATCTGCAGGACACGCCGCTTGCCGTCACCGCGCTGACCGCCGATGCGCTACAGGCGTCGGGAGTTGCGGTTATCAATGATCTCGCCGCAACCGTTCCCAACCTGACCTCTACCACCGGACCACAGGGTTCCTCCGACGCCAACTTCTTCGTGCGCGGGGTGGGGCAGTTCGATTTCATCATCACCAATGACCCCGGCGTCGGGCTTTATGTCGATGGCGTTTATCTGGGCCGGACCGTCGGCGCGATGCTCGACAGCGGCGATATCGAACGCGTCGAGGTATTGCGCGGCCCGCAAGGCACCTTGTTCGGCCGCAATACGCTCGGCGGCGCGATCAATATCGTTTCACGCCAGCCAGACCCTTCCAGCTTTTCCGGCAATGTCAGCGCAACC
This sequence comes from Sphingomonadaceae bacterium, assembly GCA_016742125.1. Classification (GTDB taxonomy): domain Bacteria; phylum Pseudomonadota; class Alphaproteobacteria; order Sphingomonadales; family Sphingomonadaceae; genus Sphingorhabdus_B. The sequence continues at coordinate 27,425 of JACVCM010000017.1, forward strand.
TATGGCAGCCGCGACCGGATCGAGGTTACAGCGGGTGTGAATACGCCCATTGGCGGCGACAGCGCTTTCCGCATCTCCGGCTTCTACCGCGAGCAGGACGGCTTTGCGCGCAATGCTGTTACCGGTGCACGGTTCGGAGCCACCGACCGCTACGGAGGGCGGGCGCAGTTGCGGCTGGGCCTTGGAGAAAATCTGCGGATCGACCTTGCCGCCGACTATTCGCTCGATAAATCGAACCCCGCGCCGTCGGTGCTGCGGGGGATTGCGCCTGCGCCTTTCTTCCCGGCTGGCGCGTTCGGCGATGTGCAGAATCCAGACAATTTCTACCGCATCTTCGCCTCGAACAGCCCGGAGGCGCGCAATGAAACTTATGGCTTTTCCGGCACGATCACGCTCGAACTTGGGGACGCAACCCTGAAATCGATCACCGCCTATCGCAAGCTCGATGGTTTTTCGACGTCGGATCCGGACGGCACCCGCTACAAGCTGTACGATCAGGATGTGACCACCGAGCAGGACCAGTTCAGTCAGGAAATCCAACTTGCCGGCACCGCGCTCGACGACCGGCTCACCTATCTTCTCGGCGGCTATTATTTCCGCGAAAATGCCGAGCAGGTGCTTGGCCTGTGCTTCGCCCCGATCAGCAGCCCGGCAGCTTTGCCATTCGCGCCGTGCAATACATGGACGCAGGGCAATGACCAGAAAACGCGTTCGACCGCTCTGTTCGGACAAATGCGCTACAAACTGACCGACCAGTTGTCGGTCACCGTTGGCGGACGCTATACCTGGGACCGCAAACGCATTATCTCGAACCAGTTTTTCGACTTCCGTCCGCAAGGGGTAGGGCCGGGTGCCATTTTCGGATTCGGCCTCCCGCCCGCGTTGCTCGGTCAGCGCATCGTCCTGCCGATTGTAAGTAACCTGCCCGATAGCGCAACGTTCAAGAAATTCACGCCGAAGGTCGGGGTCGAATTCGCCCCCAACAGCGACGTTCTGCTGTTTGCATCCTACTCAAAGGGCTTTCGTGCGGGTGGCTTCAACGGTCGTCTGATCGCCCCGCAGACGAGTGTGCCATCTTACGCGCCCGACACCAACGACACCTATGAGTTGGGCTTCAAGTCGGATTGGCTGGACCGGACGTTGCGGGTCAACGGTACGCTCTTCTATTCGAAATATAAGGATATCCAGCAGACCATCGCCGACCCGGCGGTGCAGTTCCGCGTCGCCAATGCGGGCGATGCCGAACTCAAAGGCTTCGAGCTCGAAATTACCGCCGGGCCGACCGAGGGACTTCGGTTCGATGCAGCGGTCGGCTATACGTCGAGCAAGTTCAAAAATGTACCCGCGCTGGTCGGCCCGATAAATGGCAATCGCCTGCCTTTCAGCCCCGAATGGACCGTATCGGTCGGCGCGGAATATGCAATTCCCCTTGCTGGCGGCACGCTTACGCCGCGCGTCGATTACCGTCTGCAAAGCCAGGTCTATTTCACCGCATTCAACCTGCCGCTGGAGGAGCAGGGCGATTATGGCCTGCTCAATGCCCGGCTGAGCTGGACCGATGCCGACGAGCGATTCAACATCGCGGTCTATGGCCAGAATTTGACCGATACCGAATATTATACCTTCGGTCAGAACGCGCTCGCGACGCAGGGCGTTGCCTATAATTATCTCGGCCGCCCGCGTGAATATGGCGTTACGGTGGGGTATCGCTTCTAAGGAGAGCAGCTTTGCGCGTTCTGGTCATTGGCGGCACCGGCAAGATCGGACGGCATCTGGTGCACGGACTGCGGGCCGCCGGGGTCGAAGCGACCGCCGCTTCGCGCCACCCGGAAGCGGACGGGATTGCGTTGGGTATGGCCGATGCCCATGCGGTTGAGGCGGCCGCCAAAGGCTTCGATGCTGCCTATCTGACGACCCCGCTGGGGCCGGACGAAGGCGAGATCGGCACCGCAGCAGTGGCCGCGCTGCGACGGGCGGGGGTTGGAAAGATCGTTTATCTTGCCATCCACAATCTCGAAGCGATGCGGGAAATCCCGCATTTCGAAACGAAGATCCCCGTGAAGCAGGCCGTGCTGTCGGAGGCGTCAGGGGTCGTGTTGCAACCCAATTTCTTTTTCCAGAACGACCTGATGGCGCTGCCGGCAATTTTGGACGCCGGCATCTATCCGCTTCCGATCGGCACTGCGGGTGTGTGGAGTATCGATGTCGCCGACATTGCCCGCGCAGCGGTAAACGCTTTGACAGGCGATGGCTGGAACGGCCGGGCCGTCCCGTTATGCGGGCCCCAAAAACTGACCGGTCCGATGATCGCGCAGAACTGGTCGTCGGCAACCGGACGCGCGGTCATCTACCCCGGCGACGATGTGGCGCCATTTGTCGCTGCCATGCGCGCGCAAATCCCCGGATTCACCGACTGGATGGCGAACGACTTTACGCTTATGATGCAGATCACCCAGCGCGACGGGTGCCCGGCAACCGAAGAAGACCGCGCGGCAACCGAAGCCATCGTCGGTCAAAAGCTGATCCGGCACAGCGAATTTGCCGCAAATGCACTCAAGGAGAACAGATCATGAAAGCCATGTATACCGCAGTCGCCACCGCTCATGGCGGTCGTCAGGGCCATGTCAAAAGCGACGACGGCATGCTTGATCTCGACACTGTCACCCCCAAATCAATGGGCGGTCCGGGTGGAGACGGAACCAATCCCGAGCAGCTTTTTGCGGCGGGCTATGCCGCCTGTTTCCAGAGCGCGATGCAGTTCGTTGCCGGACAGCAGAAGATCGATGCGAGCGAATCGACTGTCACCGGACATGTCTCCATAGGCCCTAATGAAAACGGCCCCGGCTTCATGCTGGCGGTGAAACATGTTGTGACCTTGCCGAAACTCGATCAGGCGGCGGCAGAAAAGCTGGTGCACGACGCCCATGCCGTCTGCCCTTATTCCAACGCGACGCGCGGCAATATCGAGGTTGAATTCGAAGTGACCGGAGGCGCGGCATGACGGGCTATTCGTCCGCACTCGCCGCCGAGCATGAAGCGCCGCCGATGCGGCCGTTGGGGGATGGCGATCACCCCAACGCACATATGCTCTACAAGGCACATTCGGCGTTCAAGGCCGGCGATGTCGAGGCGCTGTTCTCGGCTATGGCGGACGATGTCGTCTGGCATGTTCCCGGTGACAATGCGCTCGCCGGCACGTATCGCGGGCGGGAAGAAATCTTGCGTAATTTCGGCATGCTGCAGGCTGCAGTCGATGCCTATTGGGCCCACCCGCTCGATTATTTCGGTAGCGACGACCATGCCGTACTGATCGCTGAGGTGCGCGCGCGCAAGGGCGACCGGACGCTCGAAACAAAAGAGGCAATGACCTGGCGCGTCGAGAATGGCAAGCTCAAGGAATGCTGGCACATGTGCCTCGAACCCGAAAAATGGGATGCGTTTTTCGTCAAGGAGTGAGGCGGTTGCGCCATGCTTGAGGTTGGCCGGTCATTGTCAGCTGACCCGAGGTCATAAGTTCCGGCGTCCACGCGAAATCGGTGTCGATGTGGGTTTCCACCCGATCGATGCCGTCGATCTGCGTGAGATCGCGGGCAGCGGCCTCGGTGAAGTGCGGGGCCATGGTGCAGCCCGCAAAGGTAACGCAAAAAGTGATGGACAGGGTACGATGGTGAAGCTCCCACCTGCGTACCAGCCCCATATCAAGAACCGAAACCGGTCGACCTGCTGCAATGCTGCACGGGTCGTAAATGCATGCCAGTATGTCTCGGATCTGTTCGTCCATCACATCTGCGACCAGCATGACCAGGGTGCTTTCAGTTCTTTGCCGTCAAAGCCGTCTCCTGCTTGCCGTGACTTCCAGTGGTCGATGTCGATGCCAATCATGCGGGCATAATTGCCGCCCAGGATCATGCGTTTCACAGTTTCGTCGATTTGTGGAATTCCATGACGGACCATCGTTTCTTCCGAATAAGCAAACGCCCAGAAGAGCTGCAACAGATGCTGCGGATGGACGACGGTGCAACCGCTCGACCACAGTATTTTCTCCGGCCCGCCCCATTGCATGAGCAATGCCAGCGCGGCCTCGAAACGGCCCGGTGCCTGCCACAGCATCGCGGTGGTGGTTTCCAGATTGGCGTAGACATTGGGAAAGCGCCCGATGGCCATCGCGGTTTCCTCGATAAAGGCCATGCCCGAATGGACGATCTCGAAGGCCATATCGGGAAAGGCATCGGCGGCCTGTTCGAAATCCTCGCCGATGCGATAGGGCGCGAGCGGAACCGAGCCGTTGGGCAGCGCCTTGTGGATCGCGATGCTTTTGAGGCCCAAGGCGCGTGCGCGCTCGATCACGCGCATTACGGTATCGTCGTTCGTCAGCCAGCGGCGATAAGGATCCATCTGGTGCGGATAAAGCTTAACACCTATCGCGTTCGGTGTATTTACCACCTGCCGTTCCAGATCGTCGATGACCGCAGAAACCTCCTGCGTCGGGTCGAGCCCGACATAGCCCAAAACCCGTGTCGGCCAGCGGCTAGTCATTTCCACCGTTTTCCATTCCGCGGCAAATCCGTCCTTGAACCAGCTGTCGAGCCGGAGCGTGTGCGTGGCGGCAAGGCTGGTCTGGCTTTCCTCGAATATCGTGCGCACCAGTGCTTCGGGCGACATGTCGGTCATGTAAATGGCTTGCGGGCACAGCGCGGTCGGCGGGCTGAGCATCGAATGCAGGCCATAGGACATCTGGTAAAGCTGTTGGCCATATTTGGAGGCCACGTTGGAGGTGTCCAGATTGAGCGCGTGGATGACCGGATCGATCACGAAAACATCGTCGGGAAGCAACGGCAGATTTTCAAGCGATGCGGACATTGGCTCTCCTGTCGTACACTCTTATGCCGTGTTTTGCCGACATTGCCACCCGCGCTGCGGTCGCGTGCACATAACCATAATTCATGCAGACTGTGCCCAACGTGTCGTTGCTGTCCGCCCGGCTGAGCATAGAGTCGCGGCAATGGTCATCGCAGAACTCAACCCGCAATTCCTTGTCCGCGCTGGCGAGGTCCACCGGTCGGTCTACACCGACCCGGCGATTTTCAAGCTGGAGATGGAGCGCATTTTCGGCCGTGCATGGCTCTATCTGGCGCATGAGAGCGAGGTGCCTGAGCCTGGTGACTATGTTGTGCGGCATATGGGGACGCAGGCGGTCATCCTGACGCGGGGAAAATCGGGGGGCATCGAAACAATCTTCAACCGGTGCAGCCATCGCGGTGCGACGCTGTGTGCGTTTGAAAAAGGTTCTGCACCGCATGGCCACCAATGCCCCTATCATGGCTGGACCTTCAACGCCGACGGCACGGTACGTTTTGTGTCCAATGCCAGCAACTATGACGGTGTGCTGGACGAAGCCGATTATGCGATTTCGCAGGTGCGAACCGAAACTTATCGCGGTTTCATCTTCGGCAATCTGGCGGGTCATGCAGCGCCCCCGCTCGGAGATTTCCTCGGTCACATGAAATCGACCATCGACGATCTGGTCGACCGTTCGCCAACCGGCAAAATCGAAGTCGGCAAATATCAGCTGCGTCATTATTACCGCGCCAACTGGAAGATGACGTTCGAAAATCTGAACGACACCATCCATCCCGGCTTTGCCCATTCGGCATCGGTCGTATCCGCCAAGTCGGTGCTGGCAGAGGTCGGGCGCGACAATATCGTTCCGACGGTCGGCATGATGCTTGCCAATGGCAAGCCTATCCAGTTCTTTCAGGATCTGGACATGGTCACTACGCCTGGCGGGCACAGCTATATTGGCGGGCATATGGGTGCTGACTATACGCCCGACACCGCCGACGCCTACACGCAGTCGCTGATGGACTTCCATGGGCCGGAAAAGGCGAAGCAGGTGCTGTCGGTCGACCGGCACCTGATGCTGCTCTACCCCTCTTCTTTCTGGCATGCCCGTTATCAGACGATCCGGATCATCCGCCCCGTGCGGCACGATTTGACCGAAATGATCGGTTTCACTTTCAAGCTTGTTGGCGCGCCCGAAGAAACGCATGTGAATGCCATCGAATATTGCACTGGCGCGAACAGCGCAGCCTCGCCGGTCATAGCTGATGATTTGGAAATCTACGAACGCTGTCTGCTGGGTAATGAATATGACAGGCGCGAATGGATTCCGATGAGCCGCGGACTCAACGAAGACCGCGAGCGCGGCAACAGCATCACGCGGACACCTGCAACCTCGGAAGCCTATATCCGCAACCAGTTCGCCGCTTGGGCCGACTATATGGGCAAAGCTTCGTGATTGTGGAGGTATCCGACCTCATCCAGCTGGAAGCGGCGCTGCTGGACGATTGCCGATATGCCGAATGGATAGAGCTGTTTACCGACGACTGTCTGTATTGGGTGCCGGTCTCGCCCGAAATGCAAAGCCCGCGCGATGGTCCTAGCCATTTCCGCGACGATCGCCAGGTAATGATGGTTCGCACACACAGGCTCGCCAATCCACGAAGCTTCGGTGCTGAACCTTCCCCGCGCACTGTGCATATCATTTCGGGGATCCGCATCGAGGAAAGTACGCCAGAGGAAATCCACGTCAGCTCAAGCCAGATCATGCTCGAATATCGCAATCGCGGGCGGTTCGAGGAGGATCAACGGGCTTTCGGAGGTCGCGTGCGGCACCGTCTTCTGCGCACGGCGGAGGGTTTGAGAATAGCCGAGAAGCGCATCGACCTTATCAACGCCGAAGGCGCGTTCAACGCCATGGCCGCGCCCTTATGAGCATCGCCTGGATTCCCTATGGCGGTTACTGGTCCACTCCCTTTGTGCGGTGGCAAGGCGCCTTCTCAGAACTTCACAGCCTGAAATTTGCTGCCTGGGTGGCGAAGCGAGCGTTGGGAAAACGAGGTATCGCGCCCGAGGCTTTTGATTTCGGCGTGCTCGGTTTCACGGTGCCGCAAAAAGGCAGTTTTTACGGGCTGCCCTGGTTGATGGGCGAAATCGGTGCTGCGGGGGTTGGCGGGCCGACGATCATGCAGGCATGCGCGACCTCGGCGCGCTGCGTGCAGACAGCGGCGCAGGAGGTGGCGGCTGGTGCTGCGAGCGCATCGCTTGTACTTACGTGCGATCGGGTATCGAACGGGCCGCACATCTATTATCCCGCGCCATCGGCCATGGGGGGAGCCGGCGAAAGCGAAAACTGGGTCCTCGACAATTTCGCGCGTGATCCCTTTGCCAACGTGGCGATGATCGAGACTGCAGAAAATGTCGCGCGCAAATGGGGTATCGAACGCGCCGAGCAGGACGACATGACGCTGGTGCGCTACACCCAATATGCCGATGCGCTTACCGATGACCGGTCCTTTCAGCGGCGCTATATGGATCTGCCGTTCGATTATCCCGATGCGACATTTAGCAAAATTGCCGGACAGCTGACTGGCGACGAAGGCATCCAGCCAGCCAATGCCGACAAGGTGCGCGCGCTGCGGCCGGTTGTGGAAAGCGGCACTGTCACCTACGCCGGACAAACGCATCCGGCAGACGGCAGCGCGGGCATGCTCGTTGCCTCGCGCGATGCGGCGCGTGACCTCTCAACGGACAAGAGTGTCGACATTGCCATTCTCGGTTTTGGCCTGGCCCGCACAGAACCAGCCTATATGCCCGCCGCGCCCGTTCCCGCAGCAAAGCGTGCGCTCGAACAGGCCGGGCTATCGATAAGTCAGGTCGATGCGGTCAAGTCGCACAACCCGTTCATCGTCAACGACATCGTCTTTGCCCGCGAAACCGGCTTTCCGCTGGCTGAAATGAACCGGTTCGGCTGTTCGCTAGTCTGGGGACATCCGCAGGGTCCTACGGGCCTTCGCGGGTTGATCGAGCTGATCGAGCAACTCGTCCTTCGCGGTGGTGGACGGGGCCTTTTTCAGGGCTGCGCCGCAGGCGATACCGCAATGGCAGTCGTGATTGAGGTCGGCAAATGCTGACCAGACCCGACGGATTACGGCTATGGATGCCCGATACGACGGTGAGCATGTTGGAGCGTGCTGCAGCGACATGGCCGAATGCCATCGCGTTGGTGTATGGCGACGAGCGGCTGTCCTACGCCGAATATGAAGCGAATGTGCGCGCCCTTGCCCGCAAGCTGGTGGCATTAGGGGCGACCGGAAAACATGTCGTCATCCTTTTGCCCAACAGTCTCGATATTGCGGTCGCCATTTTTGCCGTGCAAGCGGCGGGCAGCACGTCGGTCACGCTCAATCCGGACTATTCGGCGGCAGAGCTTGGCCCGATCCTGGATCAGGTGCGGCCGGTATTGGCCATCGCAAATGACGATCTGCACGCTCGCTTGCTCGACCTGTTGCCGGCAGATGCACTCGTAGCTTCGATATCCATGCTCACGGCGTCGCAGCCTGAGCAGATTTTTCTTCCGGTCCTTAGACCTGACAGCATCGCGGTGTTGCAATTCACCGGCGGCACAACGGGCAGTCCGAAAGGCGCAATGTTAAGTCACCGCGCAGTGGCCACCAATGTAGTCCAGCGTGAGGCAGTGCTGCCGACAAATGCTGCTGACGAACAGATTATCTGCATGATGCCGCTTTATCACAGTTTCGCCGCCGCGATGTGCCTGCACCTGACCGCCTATGCCGGTGGCACGCTGCACATATTGCCGCGCTATCGACCGGACTGGGTGCTCGATTGTATCGAGCGGGAACATATCACCCGGCTGCCAGCGGGACCTACGTTATTCAACAGCCTGCTCGGTTTCGACGGTTTGACCCGCGAACGCGTTGCCAGCCTGCGTTGCGCCTATTCGGGGTCGGCACCGCTTCCGCAGGACACGCTCAGCCGCTGGGAGGCGCTGACGGGCGTGCCTATTTACGAGGGTTATGGGCAGAGCGAGGCAGGTCCGGTGCTCACCTATCATGGCCCCGACATGCGCCTGAAGCAGGGTTCGGTCGGTCCGCCATTGCCGCTTACCGAGATCGAGATAGTTGGTGGCGGGGTAGTTGGGGAAATCCGGGCGCGCGGGCCGCAGGTCATGGACGGTTATCTCGACCGGCCGGATGAAACCGCAGCTACGCTCATCAATGGCTGGCTTTATACCGGCGACATCGGCCGGATCGACGAAGACGGCTATGTGTTTATCGAGGACCGCAAGAAGGACATGGCCATCGTCGGCGGCTTCAACGTCTACCCGCGCGAGATCGACGAGGTGCTGATGCAGTTGCCAGCGGTTCGGGAGGCAGGCGCCATCGGCGTGCCGGATGCCTATCGCGGCGAGGTAATCTGGGCTTATATAGTGGCCGACAATCTGGACCCTGAAACCGTCGAGATGCATTGCGCTGCCTCACTGGTGAAATACAAGCGGCCGAGCGCAATCAGATTCATCGAAGCCTTGCCGCGTACCAACGTCGGCAAGATCGACAAGCAGGCGTTGAAGGCGATGGCACGTGCCGAACTGGATGGAGGTACCGATGTCGCTTGAACAGGTCGCGCCGATTGCTGCTGCCTTCCGCGCCCGGCGTGCACAGCCGGTGCCGCCAATCGAAGCGCGCCGCCAGGGGTTCGAGGCGCAGATGGCAAATCTGCCGCTACCAGAGGACTTTACGGCAAGGCCCGTCCAGATTGCCGCGCATCTGGGCGGCCTGTTTTGCGATGTCGGGGTTATCCAGAAACGCGTTCTGCTCTGGCTTCATGGCGGGGCTTTTGTGCTGGGTTCGTCTACAAGCTACCAGCCCTTTGCTGCCCGCCTTGCGCGCGCCAGCAGAGCGCGGGTGCTGCTGCCGGATTACCGTCTTGCGCCCGAACATGTTTTTCCTGCGGCGCTGGACGATGTCATGGGTACGCTCGACTGGCTTGAGGCGCAGGGTTATGCGATGGACCAAATTGGTGTCGGCGGCGACAGTGCTGGTGCCAATCTCGCGCTGGCGGCGGTGCAGGCGCGGGCAGGGGAAAGCCGACAGACACCATCGGCGTTGTGGCTGATATCGCCCTATCTCGATCTCACACATGGCGGGGTATCGATCCGCGACCGGGCGGATCGCGATCCGTTTATCGAAACATCGGATATGGACGCGACTGCGGGCGTGTATCTGGGGCCCGCTTCGCCGGCCGACCCGCGCGCATCACCCTTGTTCGGCAACGCCAAGGGCCTGCCACCGACGCTCATCCAGATCGGGTCGGAGGAAGTCCTTTTCGATGATGCCGCTCGCCTGCGCGATGCAATTGATGTCGCTGGCGGCCGGGTGGTTTTTCAGGAATGGGCCGGCATGATCCACGTCTGGCCGTTGTTCGCCCACGCGATTGAGGAAGGGCAATGGGCCATCGCGCAGGGCGGCAATTTCCTGCAACAGATTTGGGTGGCCGAATGAGGCGTTGCAAAAGTTCGGGGGCGCTATAGTCTCGCGCAATGGAACTGCGGCAGATCAAATATTTTCTGGAAATCGTGCGCTGCGCCAGTTTCGGGCAGGCGGCGGAAAAGCTGCATGTTACCCAGCCTGCCTTGTCCAAGAGCATCCGTAATCTGGAACAGTCGCTCGGCGTGCTGCTGCTCGAACGCCATCCGGTGGGCGTGGTGCCAACCGAATATGGCAAGGTCTTTATGGAATATGCCGCGCTGATTACCGGCGAAATCGATCGAGCGGTCGAGGAAATCGGTCAGCTGAAAGGTACAGGCCGCGGCATCGTCCGCGTCGGCGCGGGCGCGACGATGATGCAATATCTGATCCCGCAGGCGGTGCGCGCCTTTGTCGCCAATGACGACAGCGCCGTGGTCACCTTCCGTCAGGGGTTGCGGGACGAGTTGATCGCCAGCCTGCGGCGGGGCGAGGTCGATATTGTCGTAGGTTCCATTGGTGGCCTGGGTCACGATGACGATTTTCGTCAGGAGGTCGCGCTGCATGACGAGATCGTCGTGGTTGCCAATCGCGACCACCCGCTGGCGGGCAAGGCGACGGTCGAGATTGCCGAATTTGCCAAATATAAATGGGTGCTGCCAGATGGCACCGAGGGCGAGCGCAACCGACTGACTCGCGTGCTGCGGACTGCAGGCCTGCCGCCGCCGACTTGCGTCATCTCCACGCCCTCGTCGACCTTTATGGCCACGATGTTGCAGGAGGGCGAATATTTAAGCTACCTGCCGCGCGCGCTGATCCAGCTCGACCGCGAATATGAACATCTGGTGCCGATCGCGGTCGATACGCCGATCTGGGACAAGGTGACAGTCGGCGTAACATACCGACGACGCGGCGTGATGCTTGCACCGGTGCGCAAGTTCATCAACCGGCTGATCGAGGTCGGTCAGTCGATCGAGTCGCGCACCGAAGTGCCCTTGGCCAGATCAGCATAAAGCGGGCGGTCGAGCTGCCGGTGGATGGCGATCCGCGTATACGCCCCCGGGCCGTGCACGCGGCCGACCAATCCCATGGCGACCGGGTCAAGCCGCAGCGTCGCAGGGTCGACAAAATGATCATCGATATGCATCGCGACGACCTCACCGATCAGGATGAGCGTTTCGGGCGGCGCATCGATATGCTGGCGCAGGCGGCATTCAAATGATACCGGCGCGCCGACGATGCGCTTCGGGTGCACGATGCAACTGTCATCCAATGCAAGACCGGCAAGCTCGGCCTCGTCGATGTCGGGCGGTGCGTCGGCGCAGGTCAGGTTCATCGCCTCAAGGCTTGCCTCGCCGACCAGATTGACGACGAACTCGCCGGTATCGAGGATATTCTGCGCGGTGTCCTTCAACCGGCCATCCGCCTGCCGCATCGTGCCAAGCACGAGCAAGGGGGGCGACGAACCCATCATGTTGAAAAAACTATAGGGCGCCACATTGCCGATGCCGGTGGTGGAAAGGCTGCTGACCCAGGCAATGGGGCGCGGGACAATGGCGGCGGACATCAGCTTGTAGCGCTGATGTCCGTCGAGCGCATCCATTTCCAGAAACATCAGTTCTCGCCTTCGGTCCACGCGACCGGCGGTTTTGCGCGGCGGTCGACCTCCAGACGGAAGATGTCGGGTCGTGCATAGTGACCGGTAACGTCGAAATCATAGCGGGCGCGGACAATGTCGGCTGGGTCGATGTCGGCATAGAGGATGGTCTCGCCCGAATAGTCGGGTCCTGCCAGCACATCGCCCAATGGCCCGACGATCATGCTGCCGCCACGCATCAGAACCGTGTCCGGTTCATCGCCGAGCGCGCATTCAAAATCATCGGGATAATCGCCGCGCCTGATATACTGGCACGCCGACAGCACGTGGCAGCGTCCCTCAAGCGCGATATGGCGTATGGTTGCGGCCCAGCCATCGCGATCATCCGCGGTCGGAGCGCAATATAGTGTGACCCCTTGCCCATACATCGCCATGCGCATCATCGGCATGTAGTTTTCCCAGCAAATGACCGCACCGACCTTGCCCAGCGCGGTGTCGACGACGGGCATGGTCGATCCGTCGCCAAAGCCCCAAATCAGCCGCTCGGCTGCCGTCGGCATCAGCTTGCGGTGTTTGCCCATTGTGCCGCTTGCTCCATCGATAATGAGCGCGGTGCAATAAAGCGTGCTTCCCGCGCGTTCGATGATGCCGATCACGACAATCACTTTTGCGGAGTTTGCGGCCTCGCGCACTACGGCGACTTCCGGCCCGTCCGGATCGACCGCGCCCGCAAAATATCGGGCATAGGCCTCCCGCCCCTCTGCCTTGCGCAGCCCGACAGGCGTACCGAAAGAAGCACCCTTGGGATAGCCGCCCAGAAAGGCTTCGGGAAACACGGCGATCGTTGCCCCGGCAGCCGCAGCCTCGCGGATTAAATTCGCAGCTTTGGTCGCTGAAGCAGCCGGATCGGCAGGATTGGAAGCGGCCTGAACCACAGCGGCGCGAAAAGAGGTCATGGGCATCGAACCATTTAGCATGAGGGGGTAGCATCCGCGCAATGGCAAAGACAGGCAAGGCAATAACCATCGGGCATGAGCATGGCAGAGCAAGCCTTCGACCAGTATCGGGAGGACGTGGCGGGACGGGCCAATGTGGCGGACACGCCTGAACTCATAGCTTATTATCAGCGGCTGCGGTCCATGGCTACGGGCGCATTGTGGACTGTCGCCAACAAGATAGAGCCGTGGGAGCCGGCTCCGAGCTCGGTGCCGATGCTGTGGCGCTACGCCGATTTGCGCGAGGATGTGCTGCGCGCGCTTGAACTGGTAACGCCCGAACAGGCGGGGCGGCGGGTTGTCTATCTCGAAAATCCCGGCCGTTCCGATGTGGTTGCTGCCGTCGGCTGGCTTTATTCGGGGCTGCAGGTGATGGCCCCCGGCGAATGCGCGTCAAGCCACCGGCACAGCGCCTCGGCGCTGCGCTTCATCATGGAGGGCAGCGGCGCTTTCACCAATGTCGATGGCCATAAGCTCACCTTGGGCCGGAACGATTTCGTGCTGACACCCAATGGCACCTGGCACGAACATGGCGTTGCTGAGGATGGAACGGTGTGCATCTGGCAGGACGGGCTCGACATCCCGCTGATGAACGCGCTCGAGGCAAATTTCTACGAGGTGCATCCCGAACTGAATCAGGCGGTCTCATTTCCTGTGGACGATACGACTGCGACATGGGCAGGATCGGGTCTTCGTCCGGCGGGCATGGAGTGGAACAAGCGCTATTCGCCAATGCTCAAATATGAATGGGCAGCCACCTATCACGCGCTGACCGACCTCGCCCGTGTCAGCGACGGTTCGCCCTTCGACGGCATCATCATGGATTATGTGAACCCCGCAACCGGCGGTTCGGGGATGCCGACGATCGGCGCGCAGATGCAGTTGCTCCGCCCCGGTGAGCGGACAAAGGCGCACCGGCAGACTGGATGCTTCGTCTATCAATGTGCCAAGGGAAAAGGCTGGTCGGTGATCAACGGCACGCGTTTCGAATGGCAGGAGCGTGACATTTTCGTGGTGCCGGCATGGATGTATCATGAACATGCCAATGCCAGCGACAGCGAGGATGCCTGCCTGTTCGCATTCCACGACCTGCCGGTGATGCGCGCGCTCGGGCTCTACCGCGAAGAGGCCTATGGCGAAAATGGCGGGCATCAGCCGGTCTTGCAGTAAAGGATTGAGATGAAACTTGTTACCTATCGCAGCCATGTAGATGGTGCAGGGCGGCTTGGCGCACTTGTCGGGGACAGAGTCGTCGACCTCGAAAGGCTTGGCGCAGCCAATGGCATTGCCTTGCCTTCTGCCATGCTCGATTTCATCGATCTCGGTCCCGATGCGGTGCGCATCGCCAGCGACCTTATCTCAAGGGCCGATGGCAGTTTTCCGGTTGGCACGGCACCCGCTGCCGCCAATGTGCAGCTGCTGGCCCCCATCCCCCGCCCGCGCAAGAATATCTTCGGCATTGGCCTTAACTATACCGAACATGTCGCCGAATCGGCCCAGTCGCTCGACACGTCTCCAGACTTGCCGCGCCAGCCTGTTATCTTCTCCAAACCGCCGACCACGGTCATCGGTCCCGGCGCAGCTATCGAGCATAATTCCGCAATCACGCAGCAGCTCGACTGGGAGGTTGAGCTGGCGGCGATAATAGGCACAAAGGCAAAGCGCGTGGTACGCCAGGACGCGCTGGCCCATGTCTTCGGCTACAGTGTAATCATCGATATGAGCGCGCGCGATTGCCGACGGGCAGGACAGTGGATCTATTCCAAGGGTCAGGACACATATGCGCCGATGGGGCCGTGCATTGTCACCGCCGACGAAATTCCCGACCCGCAAGGGCTTGACCTGTGGCTGAAGGTGAACGGCTTTGAAAAGCAGCGAAGCAACACCGCCTATATGC
>JACVCM010000110.1 GCA_016742125.1 Sphingomonadaceae bacterium
CCTGCGGCAGGTAGCAGAAGGCGATGTGGTGACCGGACAATATGGCGACGGTGCGGTAAAGGGCGAGGCGGTCAAAAGTTACGACAGCGACTTGGGGAAGCCGTCTGACACCGAAACCTTTGTTGCCATAAAGGCCTATGTCGATAATTGGCGCTGGCAGGGTGTGCCCTTCTTTCTTCGTACGGGCAAGCGCCTGCCCGAACGACGAAGCGAGATTGTCATCCAATTCAAGCCGGTACCGCACAATGTGTTCCGGGATCGAGGTGGACGCCTTGATGCCAACACGCTCATTATTCGCCTGCAACCGGAGGAATATGTCCGTCTTTTGGTCATGGCTAAAGAGCCGGGGCTGGACCGTGGTGGCGTAACTCTGCGCGAGGTACCGCTTGACCTCTCGTTAACGACCGCGTTTGCGGGATCGCGCCGTCGTATCGCTTATGAACGGCTGTTGCTCGACCTGATCGAGGGGGACCAGACTTTGTTCGTCCGCCGCGATGAGGTCGAGGCGCAATGGAAATGGGTCGATGCAATCCGTGACCTATGGAAAACAACCGGATTGAAGCCGAGGAGTTACGGAGCCGGAAGCTGGGGACCGAATGCGGCGATTGCGCTTGCGGAACGCGACGGAGTGAGTTGGCATGAGTAAGCTTCACGCCACGGTGGAAGCCATCACCGCAAGAATAATAGAGAAGTCGAAACCAGGGCGTCAGGCTTATCTCGACCTGATTGCGCGGCAACGCGACACCGGACTTAATCGAACTGCACTCAGCTGTGGAAATCTGGCACACGGTTTTGCAGCAAGCGGTGAGGATAAGCCCGTCATTCGCGGCGGCAAGGCAATGAATATCGGCATTGTGAGCGCCTATAACGACATGCTTTCCGCGCATCAGCCTTACGGGCGTTACCCGGAGCAGATGAAAATCTTTGCCCGGGAGGTTGGGGCAACAGCGCAGGTTGCTGGAGCGACGCCAGCGATGTGCGATGGCGTCACGCAAGGGCAGGATTCAATGGAACTGTCGCTGTTCAGCCGCGACGTCATTGCCATGGCCACCGCTGTAGGGCTTAGTCACGGCATGTTCGAGAGCGTCGCCATGCTTGGCATTTGCGACAAGATTGTGCCCGGCTTGTTGATCGGCGCTCTGCGTTTCGGGCATTTGCCGACGATCCTTGTGCCAGCAGGACCGATGCCTTCGGGTCTTGCCAATAAAGAAAAGCAGCGTGTGCGCCAGCTTTATGCTGAGGGCAAGGTCGGGCGGGCCGAATTGCTGGAGGCGGAGGCTGCGTCTTATCATGGGGCTGGGACCTGCACCTTTTACGGTACAGCGAATTCGAACCAGATGATGATGGAGGTCATGGGCCTTCACATTCCGGGCGCGGCCTTTATCAATCCGGGCACAAAATTGCGGAGCGCACTAACGCGCGCTGCGGTACATCGTCTCGCCGAAATCGGCTGGGAAGGGGACGATTATCGTCCGCTTGGGCTGTGCGTTGATGAAAAAGCGATAGTTAACGCCTGTGTCGGCCTTCTTGCCACCGGCGGCTCGACCAATCATGCACTGCATATCCCGGCGATTGCGCGCGCAGCGGGGATCGCAATCGACTGGGAAGACCTTGACCAGTTGTCCTCGGTTGTGCCGTTGATTGCGCGGGTCTATCCGAACGGTTCGGGCGATGTGAACCATTTTCATGCGGCGGGTGGCATGGGCTTTACGATCCGCGAACTTCTCGACGCTGGGTTGCTCCACCGCGATATAATGACCGTGGCTGCTGACGACCTGACGGCCTATGGTCGGGAGCCCATGCTTGAGGATGAAAAGCTGGTCTGGCATGATGCTCCCGCAGTTACCGCCGATGACACCATGCTGCGCCCACCGTCGCGTCCGTTCAGCCCCGATGGAGGGATGCGGCTCGTTACAGGCAATCTGGGCCGCGCCACGTTCAAGACCAGCGCGGTCGAACCAGCCCGCTGGACGATAGAGGCTCCGGTTCGCGTGTTTCACGATCAGAACGACGC
The DNA here is from genome assembly GCA_016742125.1 of Sphingomonadaceae bacterium. Taxonomy (GTDB): domain Bacteria; phylum Pseudomonadota; class Alphaproteobacteria; order Sphingomonadales; family Sphingomonadaceae; genus Sphingorhabdus_B. The sequence continues at coordinate 2,015 of JACVCM010000110.1, forward strand.
ACTTGCAGCATTCAAGGCTGGCGAACTCAATCGCGATGTCATCGTAGTCATCCGTTTTCAGGGGCCGGCAGCCAACGGCATGCCTGAACTCCACAAGCTGACTCCGCCATTGGGCGTGTTGCAGGACAAAGGCTTCACAGTCGCACTGATTACTGACGGCCGCATGTCGGGCGCATCGGGCAAGGTGCCTGCTGCTATCCATCTCAGTCCGGAAGGCGCGCGAGGCGGTGCCATTGCGAAACTGCAGGACGGCGATGTTGTCCGTCTCTGTGCCAATATGGGTGCGCTTGATGTGTTGGTGGATGAACGGGAATGGGCGGCGCGCATCCCTGTGCAAATGCCACCTCCACATGTAGGGACGGGGAGGGAGCTTTTTGCCCTCATGCGCGCTACGGCCGACGACGCGGAAAAAGGGGGTTCGGCGATGCTGGCGGCGGCAGGGCTTTGATGCAGATCGTTTCGGTCGATATTGGTGGCACCCATGCCCGCTTCGCCTTGGCGGAAGTCGAGGATGGGCGGGTGGTCGATCTGGGAGAGACCGTTACGCTGAAAACAGCCGAACATGCCAGTTTCCAGACGGCGTGGGAGGATTTTGGCCGAATAACGGGAAAGCCGCTCCCGCGGGCGACCGCGATAGCCATTGCGGGCCCCGTCGACGCCGATGTGATCAAGCTTACAAATAACCCGTGGATCATTCGCCGTTCGCTCGTGTACGAAAAGCTGGGCGTAGACAGCTTTGTCATCGTCAATGATTTTGGTGCCGTTGGCCACGCAGTGGCACAGGCAGGCTCGGAACATTTCCTCCACCTTACAGGTCCAGAGCAGCCGCTCGCCGACGATGGAACGATCAGCATTATCGGTCCGGGTACCGGACTTGGCGTGGCACATGTTTGGCGAAGACCGGGTGGTTACCACGTCCAGGCAACGGAGGGAGGGCATATCGACTTTGCGCCGCTGGACAGCATCGAAGACGCTCTGCTTGAACGGTTGCGCAAGCGATATCGTCGCGTGTCGGTCGAGCGTGTCGTGTCGGGTCCCGGTCTTGTCGAAATATATGAAGCACTAGCTTCTATCGAAGGCCGTGCGGTTCAGCAGCTTGATGACAAGATGTTATGGCAACTAGGCATGTCCGGAGAGGACAGTCTCGCTGCCGCTGCCGTCGATCGCTTCTGCCTGTCGCTCGGTAGCGTGGCAGGCGATATCACACTCGCACAGGGCGGCTTTGGCGGGGTTGTGATAGCCGGCGGACTTGGCCTGCGGATCAAGGACATTTTGGTGCGCTCGGGTTTTGCCGAGCGCTTCCGCGCCAAGGGCCGGTTTGAATCGCTCATGGCAGGCATTCCGGTCAAGCTAATCACTCACCCGCAGCCCGGCCTGTTTGGTGCCGCCGCCGCCTATGCGCAGGAGTATGCCAAGTGAAACCCGTGGAAACTGTGATGCGTACCGCGCCAGTCATTCCCGTGCTGGTGGTAGAGGATGTGGCTTATGCGCGTCCGATTGCCGAGGCACTGGTTGCGGGCGGCTTGCCGGTGCTGGAGGTCACATTGCGGACGGCGGTAGCGCTCGACGCTATCGCGGAAATGAAAAAGGTGGACGGGGCTATTGTGGGGGCCGGTACCGTTGTCGATATCGCCGGGCTGGAATCAGCGATTGCGGCGGGCGCCGAGTTCATCGTGTCACCCGGGTTGACCGACACGCTGGGCCGCGCAGTGGTGGGGAAGGGCATTTCCTTTCTGCCGGGTGTCGCCAATGCAGGCGATATCATGCGGGGACTCGATCTCGGTCTCAGCCATTTCAAGTTCTTTCCTGCGGAGGCCAATGGCGGACTTTCGGCGCTGAAATCCCTGATCGGTCCCTTCGGCCAGTGCAAATTCTGCCCTACGGGGGGCATCAAACAGGAGACAGCAGGGGACTGGCTGGCGGTTCCGGAGATTTTATGTGTTGGCGGAAGCTGGCTTGTTGGTAAAGGAGCGCCAGACCTTGCGGCGATAGAGGCTGCCGCCCGCGCCGCCGCAGCGCTAAAGACATAACGGAGCAAGCATGGCCGAAGAAATTGAATGGTGGGAATTTGACGATGCAGATGATCTCATCGATGCGGTTGTCGGTGACGTAAGCTTTGTTATCGAAAGCGCACTCGATGCGAGGGGTCAAGCGTTGGTTGCCTTTCCCGGCGGTGGGACTCCTAAACCAATTCTCGAAAAGCTCGCGCAGGCCAATCTGCGCTGGAAGAATGTGACCATTATACCGACCGACGACCGGCTCGTACCGGTGGACAATCCCCTGTCCAATGTCGCGATGATTGCCAAGATTTTTATCCCCAAAGGGGCGCGCGTGTTACCGATCACCAGCGACGCCGCCGATCACAAGCTGGCTGGCAACGCGGCGAATGCACGGTTGTCGGATTTGCACTGGCCCCCCGATCTGGTCTGGCTGGGAATGGGTGCCGATGGCCATACTGCATCGATTTTCCCGGGGCCGGACCTCGATGATGCACTCAATAGCGGCAAGGATGTGCGCGCGGTGGGCGTGGCGCCCGATCCCATGCCGCCCGAAGCCCCCGTCAACCGCGTGACCTTGACCGCCGCCGCCATCGCTGCCGCGCGCGTCACGATGCTCGTCATCTCCGGCGCGAAGAAGCGCGAAGTGTTGGAAAAAGCAATCGAGCAGGGCGCGAAATCTGATTATCCGGTCGGGCGCGTGCTCGACAAGGTTACCGTCCCTGTCGATATTTACTGCCTCGATGACTGATCAGAGACGACGCAGCTTGCTGGGAGCCGCCGGGTTGTTGAGCTTTTTCAGATAAGGCGGAATTTCCAGTTCGACCGTGCCGACCGGCTTGCGGGCATCTTTTGGATTGATTGGGTGGTCGAACGCAATTCCCAGGCGGCCTTCGGTCACCCATGCGACATGTCCGCTGATCCAGCCAATGCTGCGCAGGTTGATCTCGACCGGCTCGCCCCGCACAACGCGCACCGGCACCTCTGCCATCAAGCCGCCTGCCGACAGGTTGCGTATTCGCACTTCGCGTTCCTCGCCCGCATTGGGAAAGCGCAATACGGCTTTCAGTAGTAAGCTGTCACGGTCCATGCCCCGCTTTGCTGCCACCTGACCATCGGTTTTCAAAGGATCGTTCATATCATGCTCACGAGGGATTGAGTTGCCGTCATCCTACGCGAGGTTACTGCCAGTTAAGTGTAGCCAAAAGGTTAATGCGCCGCTCTTGGACGAGCTTTTTCTCCGGAGGGGTTAACCATCTCGGTCAACCCGTTGAGGGCAATCAGTCGTCGCGCGAAACACGCTCCTGCCGTTCGTGCCGTTCCTGGGCCTCAAGCGTCATAGTCGCGATCGGCCGAGCGCGCAGACGGGCAAGCGAAATCGGCTCTCCGGTCACCTGACAATAGCCATATTCGCCCTCTTTAATACGGCGGAGCGCGGCGTCTATCTTGGCAATCAGCTTGCGTTGCCGGTCGCGGGTGCGCAATTCTATGCCCCAGTCGGTTTCGCTGGAAGCCCGGTCGTTGAGGTCCGGTTCGCGGATCGGCCCATCCTGGAGCTGGTTGAGCGTACCTTGTGCCTCAGCCAGAATGCTTTGCTTCCAGTCATGCAACTGCTTTTCAAAAAAGCGAAGCTGTTTGTCATTCATGAAAGGCTCATCATCCGACGGGATGTAGGACGGATCCAAATCAAAATCTATATCACTGATTTCATTTGAATTCTCTTGAGGCTTGGCGCTGGCGCCCATTATGAAATCTCCACCTCTTGCGGCAGGGGATCCCCCCTGAATCCACAGTCAACCTTCTCTTGGGCGGCGCTATAGACTCGGGGTAATAGGGGCACAAGCAGCAAATTATGTTGGCCACGCCAAGACGGGTAAAAGCTGTGGAAATGGGATCACTGGGTAAACAGACCGCCTCCAAACAGTTCCATTTCGGAACGCTTTGACCATCGTTCCACCGAAATCTGAAATTTTTCCGAAACAGGACATATAAAGAAGGTTAATCTGTTTGAGCTTAACCACTTGTTCTGCGTTTCTGATCCCATCGGGAAGCGAGGGACATAACCTGTTGGTCAGACCTTCGTTTCGACACTGAAGAAGGTCGAGATTATGTCAGTACGCATGGCTTTAGCAAAACTTTGTGCCTGCACATGTGGCGGTGCTTTGATCGGCGGCGGCGCTATGACGGTGGCAGACGCCCCACCTGCGCAGGTTCACAAGGTTGCCAAGAAAAAGGTCAAGGCACGCAAGATTGCGCACAAGGCACCCGTTCGTAAGATAAAGCGCGTGCGCAAGGTGGTTCGCACCACCACGACCACGACCTGCACGCCCAGCGTGGTGACGGTTGCATCGGGCGCCATGCCGCCGATCCCGATGCCTCTGCCGGCCCCTGTCCCGTATGAAGGCGGCGGTGGCGGTGTTCCCGTCCTTATCGGAGGATCGGGCGGTTTTGGCGGTGGCTTCGGTGGCGGCTTTTTTGGCGGCTTTTCAGGCGGCGGTGGCGGGAGCAGCGGCACGGTCGTGATCTCATCGACCTCCAGCAGCACCGGCGGCATCAGCAGCTCGACTTCATCCGGGGGATCCAGCACCTCCACCGGTGGTTCGAGCACATCTAGCACGTCGGGCGGCGTCTCCACATCTACCGGCGGCGTCAGCACATCCACGTCTACGGGTGGTGTGAGCACCTCCACCGGCGGTGTAAGGACTTCGACCGGCGGCATTTCGACATCTACGGGCGGTGTCTCGACATCATCCGGTAACGTCAGCACATCGAGCGGCGCGGTAACCAGCTCTGGCTCGTCATCCTCGTCCTCATCGAGCTCATCGTCATCGTCAAGTTCGTCATCGAGCAGCAGTTCGTCATCAGGCGGCGGCAGTTCGGGCAAACCGGGCGGCTCCGGCGGGCATGGTTCGTCGAGCTATGGCGGCTCCGGCGGGCACGGCTCTTCCAGCTATGGTGGCTCGGGCGGCAGCAATGGCTCCAGCGGGTCTTCGGGCAGCTCGGGTTCGAGCGGTTCGTCAGGAAGCTCGGGGTCCAGCAGTTCCTCCTCGTCGTCGAGCTCGTCTTCGTCGAGTTCCTCGTCAGGTAGCTCTTCGAGCTTCGGGGGGAGCGGCGGCAGCACTTCGTCCTCCTTTGGCGGTACGTCCTCGGGGTCCAGCAGTTCTTCCTCTTCGAGCAGTTCTTCATCCTCCTCATCCAGCTCCTCTTCATCGAGCGGGGGATCGGGTGGTTCGACCGGCGGCACCGACGTTCCTGCCCCACCGATGGTATTGCTGTCCGGCGCAGCAGCAGCAGGCCTGTTCGCCCGCCGCAGGGTGGCCAAGAAATCAAGGGACAAGATTGCCGCGTAGGGGGCAGCATCTTGTTCAATCAAAAGGGCGGTTCGGGGGAGCCGCCCTTTTTCGTTGCGAAACCCATAGGGCGTCGGCATAGCCAGCGGCCATGCACGACCTTAAATATATCCGCGAGAATCCAGAAGCTTTTGATGCTGCACTTAAACGGCGCGGGGCTGAAGCTGTATCGGCTTCGGTGTTGACACTGGACGAAAAGCGCCGGGCCGTACAAACCGAAGCGCAAATGGCGCAGGCCCGGCGGAACGAGGTATCGAAAGCGATCGGTGCGGCGATGGGCAAGGGCGACACAGCGATGGCCGAGGCCCTCAAGGCTGAGGTCGCGGAGTTGAAGGACAGGTTGTCGCACCTCGAAGGGGAGGAGCGGGCGCTCGGCGAAGAATTACACAACTTGCTTGCCGCGCTTCCGAATCTGCCGTTCGATGATGTACCTGATGGCATAGACGAGGATGACAATCTCGAACTGACCAAATGGGGCGCAAAACCCGAATTTGACTTTAGCCCGCGCGAACATAGCGACATCGGCCCACCTCTCGGCCTCGATTTTGAAACGGGTGTCGCCATGTCCGGTGCGCGCTTCACTTTCATGCGGGGAGCAATGGCAAGGTTGAACCGCGCGATTGGCCAGTTTCTGGTGGATCACCAGACGCAAGTGCATGGCTACATGGAATGCGTGACCCCCTATATGGTCAATACTGAGGCGGCTTACGGCACGGGCCAACTGCCGAAATTCGCCGAAGACCTTTTTCAGACTACCGATGGCAGGTGGCTGATCTCGACTGCTGAAATGTCGCTGACCAACTCGGTGCGTGAGCAGATATTGGACGAGGCTGTGCTCCCCATTCGCCTGACCGCGCTCACGCCATGCTTCCGCTCCGAAGCTGGCGCGGCAGGCCGTGATACAAAAGGACTGATCCGGCAGCACCAGTTTGAAAAAGTGGAACTTGTGTCTATCGTCTGTCCCGACGACAGTCCGGCAGAACATGAACGGATGACAGCCGCCGCAGAGTCCGCTTTGCAGGCACTTGGCCTTCATTACCGCAAGGTTCTGCTCTGCACAGGCGACATGGGCAATGCGCGCAAAACTTACGATTTAGAGGTTTGGTTGCCGGGGCAGGGTCAATAT
>JACVCM010000111.1 GCA_016742125.1 Sphingomonadaceae bacterium
TGTGGATTAAATACAGTTGTTGTACTCGATGGTCGCCGTGGTACCGAAGTCATCCTCAACAATATCGGCAGTGAAGAAGCGACTTATCGCATTTCGCTCGAGCTGCGCCGGATGAACGACCAGGGCCGTCTGGACGATGTCGAGGTTGCCGATGCCAATGTTAAAGAGAAAGCGGCGCTTGAAATCATTCGTTTCGCACCGCGCCGGGTGACCCTGCCGCCTAACCAGCCACAGTCGATTCGCATCGGGCTGCAGCCAAATGAAACGCTGCCAGACGGTGAATATCGCGCGCACATGCTGTTCAGAGCGATTCCAAAAACGCCTGCTGCGATGGACGGCCAGGAGGTCGCTAATGGACTGAAAATACAGTTGATTCCGATTTATGGAATCACGATCCCCGTGATCGTCCGCAAGGGTAATCTGCAGGGTACGGCTGCGCTCGCCAATCTCCGTCTCGGCAAAGACGAGGATGGGCCAACGCTGGAATTCGACATGGTCCGCAAAGGCGATAAATCCGTTTTCGGTGAAATCCATGTCACCAGGCCGGGCGTTTCGGAGCCGATCTGGATGGAAAAGGGTATAGCCATCTATCCCGAGGTTTCGAGCCGCAAGGTCTCCCTCAACATGCCTCCTGAAATTGTCGCCAAGCTTCATGGCGAGATCGTCGTTTCCTATTATGAAACCGCAGAGGCTGGTGGCGGCCTAATCAGTCAGGTCCGCACGGTACTGCGCTGAGCAACTGGACAAGGCTTGACCAGAGCCTGGCATGAAACGCTTTCTTCATAAGGCCGCAAAGGCATTGACGGCATTGGCCGTGGCGACCGGGTTCATCATGATCCCGGTCGCATCGGCACGCGCTGCCGGGTGGCAGGCCAATGAAGACGATGCTTTGCTCTTCGATGTCCGGGTCGGCCAGTGGCGGGTTGGAGATGGTGTGCGCGGGTACCAGACCGACAGCGGCGTTTGCGTCGACCTGGCTGATATCATTATCGCTTTCGACCTGCCGGTACGGCTCGACAAGAAGTCGCGCCGCGCAACTGGCTGGTTGTTCGAAGAAAGCCGTACGTTCACGCTAGACCGCGAATCCAGTATAGTACAAATCGTGAACAAAAGTCAGGCTGTCGGATCAACCGATATCCGCGACGTTCCGGAGGGATGGTGCGTTGATACCCGGGCATTGGCAAGCTGGCTCAATGTCGACATCAATGCCGATCTTGCCAACGCATTGTTAATCTTGAAAGCCGACCGGAAGCTGCCTTTCGAACTGGCCGAAGAGCGCAAGGCAAGGGCCAGCAAAGTGCGGCCGATCAAGGAATTCGATCTCAGCAGCCTGCCGCAGGCGCGAGATCCCTATAAAATGCTCCGTGTACCGTCAGTTGACGTCGTGGCGTCTGTCGGCGTGGTCCGTGACAAGCGGACTGGCAGCCGCTTCGATGCGCGTTACGAGATTTATGCAAGCGGCGAGCTGGCTGGAGCCTCATTCGACGCTCGCCTGTCGTCCAACGACCGCGGTGTTCCCAAAGATCTTCGCCTTCGCGCATATCGCACCGACCCCGATGGCGGGTTATTGGGTCCGCTCAACGCAACACATTTCGCATTGGGCGACGTACCAACCAACGCGACGCCTTTGGGGATACAAACGACGGCCGGCCGCGGCGCGTTCATCACAAATCGTCCTCTCAACCGCCCCGCCAGTTTCGACCGCACTGTTTTCCGGGGAGAACTTCCCGACGGCTGGGACGCTGAATTGTACCGCAATGATCAGCTCATCGGCTATGTACAAAGCCGTGGCGATGGCCGTTACGAATTTCTCGACGTCCAGCTGCTCTACGGCCAAAACCGGTTCGAGGTGGTTCTCTACGGTCCACAGGGCCAAATTCGTCGCGACGTGAAGATGATTCCGGTTGGACTCGATTCCATACCTCCGCGAGAGACCTATTATTGGGCGGCGGTCCAAGATGCCGGACGCGACCTGGTCAATCTGGGCGGTGTCGATCCAAGCGACTATCTGGGCCTGCGTGGTGGCTTCGGTGTGGAACGCGGCATCGACCCCAAGACGTCAGTCGCCGCCTCGCTCTTCACGTCCATGTTGCGCGGACAACGACAATATTATCTCGAAGGCTCGGTCCGTCGCGCCATTGGCCCAACGCTGGTCGAGCTGGCGACGGCCGCCAATCTTGTCGGCGGCTATGCCGTGCGTGGTCAGGTGCTGGCCCAAGTAGGGCAGACATTGCTCAGCGGTGAAAGCGCATCGCTTTTCGGCGGCTATCAAAGTGAACGCTACGACCGCGATTTGCGGCGTTTCAACAGCCTTTCTCTCGATCACAGCCTCCGTCTCGGCCGCCAATATTTGCCCGTTCGTGCTGAATTGCGCTATATCGACCGTATCGACGGCGGATCCAGACTGGAAGCCGGGACGAAATTATCGTTCAATATCAAACAGTTGAATTTCAACGCTGAACTCGACTGGGTTCAGGACAGAAACCCCTCAGGTCCAAGTCCTGACGCTCGCCTCGATGCTTCGCTGCGCCTCTCGGGGCGTGTTGGTGGCTTGCGCCTTCGCGGAGAGGCCGTTTTCGGCCTGGCTGGCGATAGCGGCTTTCGCGAGTCCAAGGTTACCGGCGAATGGCGGGCCGGGGAGAAGTCGGATTGGAAGGTTGAAGCGGGCTATTCGGTGCCGGATTCGCGGGGCCGCGTCGTTCTGGGCCACACCCGCCGGTTCAGGTATTTCGCATTGACCGGCCAGATAGAGGCTGCAAGCGATGGTTCGGTTGCGGCCGGGCTAAATCTTGCATTCAGCCTGGGTCCCAACCCGCACGGTGGCGGCATCCGGGTGGCATCTGACAAGCTTGCATCTGCAGGTCAGGCATTTGCGACGGTGTTTCAGGACGATAATGCCGACGGGATCCGCCAACCCGGAGAAGCAGTGCAGAAGGCGGTGGAGTTGACTGCGGGCACCGCTGGACGTGGAGCGCCCACCGACGATCAGGGACGGACGATCCTTGATGGACTGCTGCCATATGAACCGGTGTTGATAGGAATCGATGCGTCGAGCCTACCCGATCCGTTTGTTCAGCCAGCCACAAGCGGTGTGGTGGTCACGCCGCGCCCGGGTGTACCGGTCGTTATCGAACTGCCTCTCGTCTCAGCGGGGGAGATTTCCGGGACATTGCAGCGCGATGGCGGGAAGGTGCTGAGCGGCGTCGATCTTGAACTGCTCGACAAGGCGGGCCGCGTCGTCAAAACCACCCGGAGCGAATTTGACGGCTTCTTCCTCTTCGAATTCGTGCCCTATGGCACCTACAAGCTGCGGGTTTCGGCGCTGTCAGCCAACATAGTTGGAGTCGAGACCAGCCTTCCTTCATTGGCCGAACTTGGCAAGTCGAAAGGCAGTGTGGACCTTGGCATCGTCTCGGCCAAACCGGCACAAAGAATCGCGGGTGTAGCGAACCCGGCACAGGCACCCTGAACTGAGAACTCTAAAGTCGGGATGTAACTTTAACGCTATAGGTTTCGAACTTCCTCTGGCAGAATATTCTGCCGGGCATTGGGAGATATGTATGGAGCAGGCCGAGTTGAAACCCGGCGATGTGATCGAACGGCATCGTTTATCCACCCGGCTATGGCACTGGACCAATGCGTTGACTCTGCTCGTCATGTTGATGAGCGGGCTGATGATCTTCAACGCGCACCCCCGACTTTACTGGGGCCAATATGGAGCCAATACCGACGACGCCTGGCTGGTTATCGATGATGCTGGCGAAGTCGGTTTCGTCGAATTTGTGGGTGTGCGCATGGAAACCACGGGCGTGCTGGGCATATGGAAAGATCCCGAAGGCGAGGTGAAGCGCCGCGCCTTTCCCCATTGGATGACAATACCATCAGGATATGATTTGCAGGCCGCGCGGCGGTGGCATTTTACCTTTGCGTGGATATTGGCAGTGGCGCTGATGCTCTACATGCTGAGGTCGCTTTGGAATGGCCATGTCCGGCACGACCTGCATATCGGTAAACGGGAATGGTCGCCTCGCCACATCTGGCATGACGTTACCGAACACGCCCGATTGCGCTTTCCCACCGGCGCAGCTGCGAAGGACTATAATATATTACAGAAAATCAGCTACATAGGCGTGATATTCATTCTGCTGCCACTCATCATATTTACGGGTTTGACAATGTCCCCTGCCATGAATGCGGCATGGCCGATACTCCTCGATATCTTCGGCGGTCGGCAGTCTGCACGTTCGCTGCACTTCATCGCAGCATTTCTCCTGGTCGCGTTTTTCCTTGTTCATATGGCCATGGTGGTGCTTGCTGGGCCGATCAACGAGGTTAGATCGATGATAACAGGCAAGTACAGACTACCCGGCAAAATCAGTCCGCCGTTCGAACCCGAATTGCAACAGGGAGAACCGGTATGACCCACCGCGGACTGGTTTTGCCGCGCCGCAAATTTCTGACCGGAGCTGCTTTGGGGGGTAGCGGCCTGTTGCTGTCAGGGTGCGATGCATTGACTGAAAATGCAGGCTTTCGTCAGTTTCTGCGCAATGGCGAGGCGCTAAACAAAGGAGCGCAGCGGCTGATCATGGACCGTTCGGCGCTCGCCCCGGAATTTTCGGCCGCTGACATGTCGCCGACCTTCAAGGCGAACGGCTCGGTTACCGGTGATACGCCAGAATATAATGCACATGTCGCCGACAAGTTCGCGCGTTGGCAGCTTCGGATCGACGGCATGGTTCGCAAGCCCCTCTCACTCAGCCTGGCTCAGCTGATGGCGATGCCGTCACGTGAGCAGATCACGCGCCATGATTGCGTGGAGGGCTGGAGCGCGATCGGGAAATGGCGCGGGACGCCATTGCGCCTGCTGCTGAATCAGGCAGGGATGTCGACCAAGACTCGCTATATTGTCTTTCATTGCGCGGATATGTGGGCACCCGATGTCCCTTATTATGAATCGATTGACTTGATCGATGCCTTCCACCCGCAAACCATATTGGCGTGGAGCATGAACGATGGCGTGCTGCCGATACGCCATGGTGCGCCGCTGCGGTTAAGGGTGGAACGACAGCTGGGCTATAAGCACGCCAAATATGTCATGCGTATCGAAGCGACCGACGATTTCAAAAAATTCTATGGCGGCAATGGCGGTTACTGGGAAGATGCGCATGATTATGACTGGTATGCCGGAATCTAGGGTTGCGCCGTCGTCAGGTTAGTGGAAAAGCCTTGGGCAAGAGACCAAGGAGGACCACCAAAGATGAAAACACGCGCCGCCGTAGCCTTTGAAGCGAAAAAGCCTCTTGAAATTGTCGAGCTTGATCTGGAGGGTCCGAAAGCGGGCGAGGTTCTGGTCGAGATCATGGCGACCGGCATTTGTCACACTGACGCCTATACGCTCGACGGTTTTGACTCCGAGGGCATATTTCCGAGCGTGCTGGGGCATGAAGGCGCAGGCATCGTCCGCGAGGTGGGGGCAGGCGTGACGTCAGTCAAGCCCGGCGACCATGTCATCCCGCTTTACACGCCCGAATGCGGCAAATGCAAAACCTGCCTTTCGGGCAAGTCGAATCTGTGCACCGCGATTCGTGCCACCCAGGGGAAAGGCCTGATGCCGGACGGTACGTCACGGTTCAGCTATAAAGGCCAGACCATCTATCATTATATGGGCTGCTCGACCTTCTCGAACTTCACCGTTCTCCCGGAAATCGCGGTTGCAAAAATCCGTGAGGATGCCCCGTTTCAGACGAGCTGCTATATCGGCTGCGGGGTTACCACCGGCGTCGGCGCGGTGACAAAGACGGCGAACGTGCAAGCTGGCGACAATGTTGTGGTTTTCGGGCTGGGTGGGATCGGCCTCAATGTGATCCAGGGCGCGAAGCTTGCGGGCGCGAACATGATTGTGGGCATCGACATCAACGAAACGCGTGAGGAATGGGGCCGCAAATTCGGCATGACCCATTTTCTAAATACGCGCGGCATGAGCCGGGAGGATATCGTCGCCAAGATCGTGGAGATGACCGACGGCGGTGCGGATTACAGTTTCGATGCCACCGGCAATACCGAGGTGATGCGCACTGCGCTGGAATGTTGCCATCGCGGCTGGGGAACCAGCATCATCATCGGCGTTGCAGAGGCGGGCAAGGAGATCGCCACGCGTCCGTTCCAGCTGGTAACGGGGCGCAACTGGCGCGGTACGGCCTTCGGGGGCGCGAAGGGCCGCACCGACGTGCCCCACATCGTTGACATGTATATGGACGGCAAGATCCAGATCGACCCGATGATTACCCATGTGCTGAGCCTCGAGGAGATCAACAAGGGCTTCGATTTGATGCACGCCGGCGAAAGCATCCGCAGCGTCGTGGTTTACTGATTGCAAGGAGAGAAAAGATGTACAGCCATATGATGGTCGGCTCCAACGATATCGGGCGATCCAAGAAATTCTATGATGCCACGTTCACTGCGATGGGCGGGCGTGCCGGATCGGTCGATCCCAAGGGCCGCCTGATCTACATCCACAACGGCTCGATGTTTCTCGTAACGCCGCCGATCGACGGACAGCCCGCGACGCATGGGAATGGTTGTACGATCGGTTTTGCGATGACGCCCGAACAGGCCGATGCCTGGCATGCAGCAGGGGTCGCCAATGGGGGAACGGCAATCGAAGACCCGCCCGGCATTCGTGAAGGCGGCGGTTTCAAAATGTATCTCGCCTATCTGCGTGACCCCGATGGCAATAAATTATGCGCTCTTCACCGCGTTACCGACTGACGCCATGACCGACGCGCGCTGGGCATGACAATCGAAACGGTCTCGACCAACCGCGCTTTTGGCGGGGTGCAGGGCGTCTACCGGCACCATTCCACTGCGACCGGCACCAATATGACCTTTTCGGTCTATGTTCCGCCACATGACGAAGGTGCGAAATTGCCTGTGGTCTGGTATCTTTCGGGCCTCACCTGCACACATGCCAATGTCACAGAGAAAGGCGAGTATCGGCGCGCTTGCGCTGAGCATGGCTTGATCTTCGTCGCGCCCGATACCAGTCCACGCGGCGATGGCGTGCCCGACGATCCGGAGGGCGCCTATGATTTCGGGCTTGGTGCCGGTTTCTACGTCAATGCACTCGCTGAACCCTGGGCCGAACATTATCGAATGCGCGGCTATATCGAAAGCGAACTGCCACAACTGCTCGCGGACAATTTTCCCGCCGACATGTCGGCCCAGGGGATCATGGGTCATTCGATGGGGGGTCACGGCGCGCTGACCATCAGTTTGCGCAACCCGGGGCGTTACAAAGCGACATCCGCCTTTGCGCCAATCGTGTCGCCGATAAACTGCCCTTGGGGGCAAAAGGCGCTTGGCGGCTATCTAGGTGTGGATCGCAGTCTCTGGGCGGAATATGATGCGTGCGCATTGATCGAGTCCGGTGCGCGATTGCCCGATCTGCTCGTCGATCAGGGCGCCGCAGATAATTTCCTGGACGAACAGTTGAAGACGCACCTGCTGGAGGAGGTCTGCACTCGGGCAGCACAAAAGGCGACGATCAGAATGCAGCCGGGCTATGATCACAGCTATTATTTCATATCGACATTCATGGCCGAACATCTCCGATGGCAGGCCGAGCGGTTGAGGGGCTAGGCAAGCCCCCCGCGTCGCGATAAGGGCAGGCATGACAAGCGGGTGTAGCTCAATGGTAGAGCAGCAGCTTCCCAAGCTGAATACGGGGGTTCGATTCCCCTCACCCGCTCCATGATTTTCACCGATAGTCCCTTTGTGCTGCTCGATGACGCGCGTGTTGCGCATGCGTCGTTCGCACGATTATACTCCGAACCAATCCGGACGCTCACCGCGCATTCGGCAGGCGAATTAAGACGCCTGTTCGAGGATTTACGTACCGCTCGGGCCAATGGGCAGCACGTGGCCGGGTTTCTGGCTTATGACGCGGGTAACGCGCTCCTCCCCCAATTACTGCCACCTCCCGATAACCTATTGGCGTGGTTTGGAATATTCGAGCAATATCAAGTATTTGAACCGGACGCCATGCCGTCAATCTTGCCCGATGCGGCGGGTGCATGGCTGTCGCCCTTGCAATCCGACATATCCCGTGCCGATTACAGCAAGGCTTTTGCCGCCGCGCAGGAGTATATCGCAGCAGGCGACATCTATCAGGCCAACCTTACCTTCCCGCTTTCCGCAGACTATGCGGGCGATCCGCTTGCGCTTTACGCCGCGCTCCGCCCGCGTGCCGCGGCGGGGTATGGCGGGGGGGGTCTTACCGAGCGGGAGGCCGATCGTGCCCTTTTCCCCGAGCGGGGTTTTTGGGGCACAAAACGCCGGGCGGTCCCCCAACCCCCCAAGGGCCGGGGCGGTCCGCCGTCGCGGGGAGAGCGGCGCCACCACGGCCCCCCCACCCCACACCG
>JACVCM010000112.1 GCA_016742125.1 Sphingomonadaceae bacterium
CGTGGTCACATTACGGTGCGTAGCGTGTTCACCGATCCTCATCTGCGTGGTGCACTGAGGGTGCTGGTCCTGTGAGACCCGCTCGTCCTCGGCTCCTGCTCCGCTGAAGCCGCCGGTAACCAGATCATGACCGTCACGGACAATAGTCCCCTGCCACCCATTCTGCTGAGCGCGAAGCGCGCCTTGCCGAAGTCTGACCAGGCGTTTTGCCTCCGTTGCACGCAAAACGATAGGCAGATCGATCTGCACTGTGTTGGGCGAAAAACTGCCGTCTTCTCCGCGCTGCACACTGGTCTGAAAATCGCGGTCCAGGTCATAATAGCGCAATGCCGTTGCCCGGGGATGCTGGCTGGCCGGTCCGCGCAAGGTCAGCGGCAGATCGTAACGTGCCCTGTTTTCCTGTACCACCGTAGCTGGGGCTGGAACGGCGCCAGCAGTTTCAAAACGGTCCCGAAGCGTAAGCTGCCCACCTTGAGCCGACAATTCGATGGGAAGTGTCTCAAGCAGAGGCGCAATCGCCTCTCTGCCGGACGGACCTTCCACAGCAAAACCCCAAAGCGATTGACTGGCCTGACCGCGAACCAGTCCGCCACTTGCCTGATCGAAAATGGCATTGACGGACACAGGCGCATCTCGCTCAAAAACTTCAAAGGTTAGCGACGGAATGCGATTTCCATAATCTGCCAGTTGAAAGTCTTCGAATACGACATATGCCAGACCACGATGCGCGGGACATCGTCCCGCCTGCTCGGCCGACGCAAGGAGAGGGTCCACAGCTTGGTCGGCCTGACCGGTATAAACCCGCAATTGCATGTTCGCTTTCAAATCGCCGGCGCCGCCGCGCAAGAGATTGCCGTCTGCCCATATCCGACCTATGCGGGTTATGGGCTTGCTCGACAGCGCAACCGCCATATTGACCGAATAATTATAGCTTACGGTCGACGGCCGTCCCTTGCCACCGCCGCTCTGCGTACGCTTCTCGATTAGATCGGTCGCCCAAATGACGGTCCCCGCGACCCGCATCGCACCGAATATTGCCGGTATCTGGCTGCCATAGCTCGATGTCTGAACTTGCAATTCTTTCAGGCGCGCGCCCTCTCTTGCCCTGGGGGCGAAGACAGCGGCATCTACCCGCTGACCCAGGGCAGCACCGATCGCGCCACCAATCGGTCCACCGATGGCCGAGCCAACTGCGGTAAGCACTAACGTCGCCATGTCAGTCTCCGATGAAGCGCCAATGACCTGCAACCGGCCAGGGTAATGGAAAGGGAGTAAGGACGACGCGTCGCAACCCGGCATGGGCATGCACCGCGCCTGTACGGTCGGCGATAAGCAGGTGGAGTTGGCGCGGGGCCGGGCTGCATATCAGAAAATCGCCTGCCTCTGTTCGAGCGTTGTCTATGCGCGTAAAACCGCTGCCATCAAAAAAAGCAGATATTCGGCCCATATAATCGCCGCGCATGGCATAGTCGTCCGGAATGTCGACCGGTCGACCAGCATTCGCCAGCGCGACGGCCGCAAGGCCGACACAATCGACACCTGCGTCTGCACGTCGGCCATGCAGCTTGAAGGGACAACCGACAAGTGCGACGGCCGCCAGCGCGATCTTGCGTCCCACATCAGTTGGCACCGGGGTAACGCGTCAAAAGGTCGTTGCCGGGCAGATAAGGCTCCCCGCGGAAATTCACTGCGTTGGCAAATCTTGTCCCGCAGGTTGAAATCTGCTTGTCGCAACCTTCCACGAGCTCGACCGAGGTAGCAGGTTCAATCGCAAAACCGGGTCGTTCTGCCAATGTCACTCCGCTGGCGTCGCTTGCCTGCAATTCCAGCGTCAGTCCGGCATATGCTCCATCAAGCATTCGGACGTGCCCATAGGCGAAGGCATCGACGGGTACGGATACAGGATTGGCAAAGATCAGTCGGTTGCCATTCACGGCCGCCACTCTCGCAAGATGCCGGAACCTTTGCCGGTTCAAGCCGCATGAGGCATCAGCGAAAACCGCGCGGCAGGACGGCGAAGTGGACGGAGCAATCTCGCGATTGAAAGCCTGTTTCAGGCCCAGAAATTCGACCTTGAACGCATCTCCCGTGAACGAGATTGCGCCCAGTTCTCCAGTCGCAAGCAATTGCCGTCCGGCGTCCGGATCCGTCCAGTCGAACAGAAAAATCTCCAGATAAGCTCCATCCCAGCGCCCGGTCCGAAGATCGTCAGCACTTATGGCATCGGCAGTCAGCGCGCCGTCAATGTCGGGTCCATCATCCTCGAGACCCAGCGTTTCAACGATGGACGTTGGTCGCATGCCGGGGCTTGCGCGCAAGACAAGGCCGGCTTGCACGACATCTCGATCATGCGACGTAAAGCCGATGGTCACGCCGTCCCTGCGTTCCAGCCGCCAGCCATAGGCGACCGATGTCACCGGACCTTCCAGCCAGATAGCCATCAGGCAGCTTCCTTGATTTCAACTAGCGGAACCGATGAAATGTCGCTCGCCCCGAAAGTTGCGCGGCTGATTTCCAGGCGGTCGTCGGCGAAACGGACCGGAACGTCAAACATATAGCCCGCGGTCACTACAGAGCCGGGCGTTGGCGCAATTTCAAATTCGACAATTCCCTTCGCGGCTGCAGACCAGCCGGTGGCAGCGACTCCGTCTATCGCGACCGTAACCGAACCGGCTTTTGGCCGGGTGATACGGCGGGCCTGCTCAGCGGCTCCGTAATTTTTGACCAACGGAAAACTCGTCCGCACGCCGTCGCCGAGTCCGATTAGCTGATCCAGCATGGTAGGTGCGCCGATCAAGCCGTTCGAACTGAAGTCGAAGAGGTCGGTAAAGCGAAAAGCGATTGCGGGGCCACGCCGGGCGCGAAAAAAATCGAGTAAAAGGCCCATCTCCGCTTCCGAGCGCAGGCCGGGGCCGACATCATAGCTCAGTCTCGTATCGCTCCACGCGCTGTTCCGCCGCTCATGCCCTGACAGCGTGGTCACCACATTCGTCGAAAACTCCGCTGTCACCATTGCCTCGCGGCCGATCTCCAGCGGGAAAACCACATCGTCGAACTGCTGCACAGCTTCCTCCTCCGAACCGCTCTCAAAATATGTAAATCCGTCGCGCGCGACCTGCGGCAATGCCCATAGAAAGGTCTGGGCCGACCCCCGTTTCCTGCTCTGCGCAGCGGCAAATTCAATTTCGCGCCACTGCACCCTGTCCTCGGCACGCAATACAAATCCGGAAAAATAATGCTGCTCCGCCACGGGATAGCCGAGCCGCTGCGCCATCAGCGGTACAGCCCGTTTGGTTGCACCATGATTGCCGCTCGTCACCCAGTCATAATCTTCGAGCTGCAACACATCGAAAGCGGGCGACGCCCATCCAACCGGAACATTGGCCCGCTTCGCTTCTGGCGCAGCGGGGTCGAGTACGGTGGGCAGATAGACCAGCAAAAATGTCGCTGCACCGCCCACGCCGGCTTCGTCATTTGCCGCCGCGAAAATCGATGCTGTGGATTGGGCTAACAATTGGCCCGCGCGATCCAGCATGGCATTTTGCGCCACCGTTTTGGGACCCTTGATGTCGGATATGCTGACCGACAAGGTGCCGAAGGCGGCAGTCGCCGCCCCGTCGTAAAGGCAAATCCTGCCGTCCGGCATGATCCACCACCAAGGCTCGCCAATCTGGAACTTAACCGGAAGGCCGGCCTCCTTCTGAAGGAAGACAAAGGCCCGCGCGACGGCCTGCAGATATCCCATCGCCCCTGAATGAGCGGGCGATAGCAAAGTCGATGGAGGTGCCCATCCGGTCAACGCCGGATCGCCATTCTCTGCACGTTGCTTCCAGTCATTCCAGCAATGCGCGTCGAACAGTTCGTAGCTCAGCGAGAATATCAGATCGAAGCCCGACAGCTTTGCATGGGCCGCGAAATTGCGATGCCATTCACGGCAAGGCGTGTTAAGTGCGCCGCCGGACAGGCTGACATAATGCTTCCCGCCCAATGGTTCGAGCCGGAAATAATGGCTCATGCCGACATAATGGTTGATCGTTTCGCGATAGCCGAGTGCATGGATTTGCCGAACGACCCGTTCCGGGGTCAGATTATATCCGTCATCATAGCCGGTCGCCATTTTCAGACCGTGCTCCGGCACCATCACATCGCCGGTGTCGAGCATGACCCCGCCGCCATCGCAGCGTATCTCGTTCAGCTCCACCCACCCTTCTGCCGTTACAGCCAAATTGCCCGGGCTGCCGCTATATCCCGGCGGTACCAGCGAAATGAACATCCGGTCGATATCACCGGCAAAAACAGGGTCGGCCTCACCCGGCAGCAGAAAGCCGCCGTTCAGCTCGCTGAATTTCAGGGTGACAAGCGCGTCCTCGGGTGTGCCGCTCGCATAGTTCCAAAGGCGCACATACCAGCTTTTGGGCTGGCCGCCTGCATCGCGCCCCGAAATGGTGAGCGTCGGGCCGTTGATGGCGTCCAAGGGCATGATGCCCTGTGATCGCCAGCGAAAGCTTACCGTCAGCCTGCGATAGTCGCGGTTTGTTGCATAAGCGAGCAGCGGGTGATCCCATTTGTCCTCGCTGTCCCAGATCAATCCCGCAAGATCATCGGTCTTGTAGAATACTGCATTCACACGCAGCGATTCAGGACCGGTTGTCACGACCGACGCCATCATCGGTCGCGGAAAGTCGACCGTCCAGAAACGCGGGTCGAAGCGCATTACAGGCACCGACCTCTGTCGCCGCCGCTTCTCGCAAAGCCAATAGGCCATCGCCTGCTTCCTCTTCTACTGTTCACCTAGTGCCCGCCGGATGGCGCGCGCGACATGCCGCGACGACCGTTGCAGGGCATCGGGCGCGCTGCCGCGTCCATTATCGGAGACATTGATGGTAAGCCGGATGTTGGCAGGACCGCTTGCCGAACCGCCCGTTTCGATCCTGCCACTGCTGGTCGGGACGAACAGCTCCGGCCCACGTTCGCCGACACGGTAGGCCCGGCCGGGTGACACCGGCCCGCCGGTTGCCCTGCCCGGTACGCCCAGCACACCGCCGAGCAGCGAACCGAGCGACCCAAGCAAACCGCCATTGCCGCCTGATCCGACACCCAGATTGTCCAGTCCGGACCGAATAGCGGCCGAAGCGATTTCCGACAGCACCGACAGTGCAACCCGCCGCAGATCTTCGAAACCGAACTTTCCACGCTGGATTGCGCCGGCAAGGCTGCGTTCCAGTGCAGAGCCTGCCCTGTCGAGGCCAGCCGCAAATGGTCCGTCCAGCTCCGCGCGCATGGTGGCAACGTCTCCGGCAAAGGCCCGCGTGTCGGCCCTTACCGAAACCACCAGCTTCTCAATCTCCTCATCCATCAGGAAACATCTCCATCAGTTCTGCTACATGCCCCACGTCAAGCGGTGGAGCGCCCTGCGGACTTGCCGCTTCTATTATGCAGGCCAGTTCGGCAGGTGTTGTCTGCCAGAATTCGCCCGGTCGCCAACCCAGCAACATGGCGCATTGCCCGCACAATTTGGTCGCGCTGTCAGCAAATCTCACCGTCCGCCCAATATCTGGCCGAGTAGTATTTTCAGGGCCGGGGTCGCGGATGCCAGTCCCGCATCGGCCAATGCTTCGCTAAAGTTCTCACGCGTCAGATCGGCGGCTGCGTCATGTCGGCAATGCCAGAACAGCCCAGCCATTTCCGACAGCTTCAACTCCCCACGGGCGGCGCGCTCAACCAGCGCAAAGAGCGGACCCAGCTCCTCCTCCGCCGCTACCAATGCTGCAAAGGTGGGACGCAGCAAAAGTGCAGCATTTTTCAGCCGCAATGACGCTTCGCCGCGCACCGCTATCGCCGTAGGGGTCATAATGACAGCACCTGGCCGGAACTCTCCAGCGCCAGTGTATACGAACGCTCACCGTTGAAATCGCCGGCATAATCCAGCCGCGCGACCAGAAACCTGCCTCGCAGCCGCTCACCGCTTTCGAAGCTTAGCTCATAGTCATCGAGCACTCCGGTCAAGGCGTTGTTCTTTATGCGCGTTTCAGCGACAGAGCCGGTGAACACACCCGCCCCGTACACCGCTACCGAACGCACGCCGGCGCCCGACAGCAGCTCGCGCCAGGCGCCACTGCCTTTGTTGGTGATGACAACGGCATCGCCGTTGATTGACAATTGCGTTGTGCGAAGCCCGGCAACCGTCGAATAGACAGGTGTCACTGCACCGTCGCCGACCTTCAACAGGAAGGCGCTTCCCTTTTCTGCTGGCATGGATATTGTCTCCTTACTGGACGACTCGTTGGGAGAGAGAGGTCGCCATGTTGATGATGATATTGGCCGCAGCGACGGCCACCGCCGCGCCGCAGCAAAATGCTGGGCCGCCCTGCCGGGCAGGACGGATACTGGTTGGGCATGTCACTGTTGGTCCCATGCCCGATATGGCACCCTTTGGCTGGTCTGCGGATGCCAGGGCAAAAGCCCTGCTCCTGTCGAAAACAGGGGAGCCCGGCAGCAGAGAGCCCAAATATGAGGTGCTGCCCAGAACCAGTCCGCAATCAAAGGGTCCGGCAGTATTGATGTCCGGCTGCAAGGCAGCGGAAGAACCAAGGAAGAAGGATTACCCGATGGCGTGATTACTATTGGCGCAGCATCCTGACACGATGCTCGACCAGTGCGGCCCAGGGTCCGGCAGGATCGCGGGACACTATCGACCGCAGGAATACCAGACTGGCAATCCTCCAACCAGGGAAGCTGCGCGGCATCGCTGCTATCGCATCCTCGACATGGGCCTTCAAGCTGGTCAGGCGAGATGCTTCGTCGCCATCGTGCCACAATGTCAGCGCCAAGCGGATCTCGCGGCCCTCCTCGGTCTTGGTACTCCAATCGGTTTCCAGGCCGTCGGCCACCGCGATATAGGGGAACGTCGCACGGGGAGGCGGGCCATCATAGATTCCGGTCAATTCGGTCGCCAGCACCGGATGCGCCTGCAACGCCGATACGGCCGCTTCCTGCAATATTTGGCTGGCGCTGCTCATCGTCCAAAATTCCTCAGTTGGGGATCATCGATCAGTCGGCGGCGCAGATGTTTTCCGGTCACGCTAACGCCCGAGTCCATGGCCTCGACCCTGACTCCCGGCGGGGCAGGAATTTCGGCCATTCGGTTGATTTGCAACCGGACAGCAACATCTGCGCGCCGCCGGACATGGGCGTCCAATCTTTCGAACATGGGTTTCACCGCACTTCCTCACAGGTCAATTGCATCTGCGCCGGTGCGCGCGGGTCGCTTACCAGAGCGCGCACGGCCAGATATTTCCCTCTCCAGGTCAGTCTGGTCCGCACACCCACCCCCTCGCGCTTGCGGATCGTCACCTGCCAGCGTGGCATTGCCGACAGCGCATCGGCAGAGGCCATATCGGCCGGCATCAGTGGTGAAACCGCCGCCCACGCCACACCGTCATAACTGTACCGGCCCGTTGCCCCTGCGCGACTGTCCCGGTCGCTCAAGCGTGTTTCAAGAACCACCCGCTCGCGCAGGTTACCCGCAAATTCTGTCATGATGTATCCTTCAGCTCAGGAAAGCCGCATCCGTCGCCACGGCAACAAAAGCGCCAGTGCCGCAGCAGGCGGCACCGCATCGCCAGCGTCATCGCGATGGGCATGGAAATGGGCGGTCAGTCGCAAAAGGCCGAGCCGCAAAGACTCCGGCAGGGCCGCCCACGTCGTTGCCAGCCCTGCAATAGCCCCAATCTCGACGCGTCCAGCGCTGCCGGGCTGCAAGATCCGAACATAGGCTTCGCCACGCGACCCAACTTTTGCCTCCCACCGGTCAGAGGCCAAGGCGAAAGTCGGACCCTCGGCAGGAATGCCGGTCACAGCGGTGACGGTCTGCACCGGAACCGCCTCCAGCGCCTGCCAACCGGACGCTGCAGTCAATATCTCCCGCGTCGAACGGCGAAAAATGACCTGCCGGGTAAACTGCTCGGCGTGACTCACTGCGGCGAGAAGGCAGGACGCCAGCGACGGATCTTCGTCCGTCTCGCCGACGTGCAAATATGCCCGTGCCTCGTCCAGCATATCGCTGTCGAGGCCGAGCGGATCGAGGCTCAGCATATTGATTTCCTAAATTAAATCGCGCGCCAACCCATTACGGTCAGATTGGCTTTTATCGTGACAGCAGAGCCAGCGACTTCGCTGCGGAACTGCAATTG
>JACVCM010000018.1 GCA_016742125.1 Sphingomonadaceae bacterium
CCTCTACACGGTGCTGCTCCCAAAGGCCTCCGGAATCGCGAAACGTGTCGATGCCGCTTTCGGCGCTTACGCCCGCACCGGTCAGGATTACAATATTTCTAGTTTTCGCCACCTTTATTCCTTCAACGTCATCCTGATACTCCCTCATCCTCACCCTGAACCTGTGTCAACATCCATACTTCCCTTGCTATCGATAGTGCACGATATATGGATCCTGGAACGAGTGACCCGGAGGATTAAACAAGTTCAGGATGACGTTCGCTATGAAAATCGGCATTATCGGCAGCGCGGGACGTATGGGGCTTAGCTTGCGTGAGGCAATCGAGGCGTCCGGCCAAATTCATGCAGGCGGCGTCGACCAAGGTGGCGATCTCACGGGTCTGGCTGCAGCATCGGACGTGTTGGTCGACTTCTCTTCGCCCCACGCGCTCGAAGCAAATCTGGACGCCTGCGTAGCGGCAGGCAGACCGATCGTCATCGGGACAACGGGTCTCGAGGAGCGCCACCATTTCCTGATCGATGATGCCGCACGCGATATTGCTGTGCTTCAAACGGGCAATACCTCGCTCGGCGTTACCATGCTCGCCGCTTTGGTCAAACAAGCCGCCAGCCGGTTGGGCAGCGATTGGGACATAGAGATCGTCGAAATGCACCACCGCCACAAGGTGGATGCACCGTCCGGCACAGCCCTCCTGCTCGGCGAAGCCGCAGCAAGGGGCCGCATGATAGATCTCAAGACCAACAGCGAACGTGGTCGCGACGGCATTACGGGCGCACGAACGACGGGAGCCATCGGCTTTGCAAGCCTCAGAGGCGGCAGCGTGGCGGGCGACCCCAATTCCATCTTCGCTGCGGACAATGAACGCATCGAACTCATCCACCGCGCCGAAAATCGCGCGATCTTTGCCAAGGGCGCGGTCAAGGCGGCGATATGGCTTACTGAGCAAAAGCCGGGACGCTACGCGATGAACGAGGTTCTTGGTCTTTGAAAAAAGACGATATATTCGAATTCTACCGTCGCCTGGCGGAAGCCAATCCGGCGCCGGAGACCGAGCTTGCCTATGGCAATATCTATCAGTTGCTGGTGGCTGTCGTGTGTTCGGCGCAATCGACCGATGTGGGCGTAAACAAGGCTACACGCCAACTGTTTCAGGACGTGAAGACACCCGCGCAAATGGTGGCGCTTGGCGAGGATGGTCTCAAGGACCACATCAAGACGATTGGCCTGTTCAACGGCAAGGCGAAGAATGTCATCGCGCTGTCCGAGATTTTGGTGCGCGACTACGCAGGCGAAGTGCCAAATGATCGCGCCGCGCTGGAGGCACTGCCCGGGGTGGGTCGCAAGACTGCGAACGTCGTCCTGAACACTGCTTTCGGCGCGGAGACCTTCGCCGTGGACACGCACATTTTTCGCGTCGGAAACCGCACCGGCCTCGCGCCCGGCAAAACGGTGCTGGCGGTGGAAAAGAAGCTCGACAAGATCACGCCCGCGCCATTCCGGGTCGGCGCGCATCACTGGCTGATCCTGCATGGACGCTATGTCTGCAAGGCGCGTACCCCCGAATGCTGGCGCTGCCCGGTCGCCAACCTGTGCCGCTACAGGCCCAAAACGCCCGCGCCCAAGCCGCAGTCGGTGCCCAAGTCATCACCGGTTCAGGTAAAATGAAGTAAAGCGACTCGACTGTGATCGGGAGAAGATGGATGCGCAAATCATTATTGGCGGTGGCAGCGCTCAGCGCGCTGACAGGAGGCGCAAGTGCCGGGTTTTCCGCAAAGAAGGAACCTGCCCCCGTCCGGGCGGTCGGCGAACCGGTCAATTGCGTCAATATTCGCAGCATCCGCTCGACCAACATCGTGGATAACAGCACGATCGATTTCAAAATGGCCGGTGGAAAAACCTATCGCAACTCATTGCCATACAGCTGCCCCAGCCTGAAGTCAGAGGATCGTTTTTCCTACCGGACGTCGCTCAGCCAGCTGTGTAATGTCGACATTGTGAGGGTTCTGCATGACTATGGCGGGCAGCTTCACGAAGGCGCGGGTTGCGGATTGGGCAAGTTCCAGCCCGTAGAGAAAATAAGCTCAGCCAAGTAAAGCCGGTCTCCAGGAGCGGTCATTTGCCTGACCAATTCCCCGGGCGTTTCTCGACAAATGCGGCCATGCCTTCCTTCTGATCGTCAGACCCGAACAGGCCATGGAACAGTCGGCGCTCGAACAGGACGCCCTGTTGCAAAGTCGTTTCAAAGGCGGCGTTGACCATTTCCTTACAAGCCATCGCGGCCAGCGGCGCCATGGCGGCTATCGCTTCGGCAGATTTGAGGGCCTCTTCAACAAGATCGGCAGCAGGAACCACTTTCGCCACCAGTCCGGAGCGTTCGGCCTCTGCCGCGCCCATCATCCGGCCGGTAAGGCACATTTCCATCGCCTTTGCCTTGCCGACGGCCCGGGTCAGGCGTTGCGACCCACCCATGCCGGGTGTGACCGCAAGCTTGATCTCCGGCTGACCGAATTTGGCATTGTCGCCTGCAATGACGAAATCCGCCATCATCGCCAACTCGCAGCCGCCACCCAAGGCAAAGCCACTTACTGCAGCGATCCAGGGCTTGCGGGTCGCCGTCACGCGGTCATAGCCTGCGAAAAAATTGCTGCCATACATGTCGGCAAAGCTTTGGCTCGACATTTCCTTGATGTCGGCGCCTGCCGCAAAAGCCTTCTCGTTGCCTGTCAGGACAGCACAGCGCTGGCTGTCATCGGCATCGAATTTGCCGAAAGCGTCGATCAGGTCGGCGAGCACCTGGCTGTTAAGAGCGTTCAACGCCTGCGGACGGTTGAGTGTAATCAGCGTCACCGCGCCGCGCTGTTCAACCAGGATGGTCTGGTACGTCATAAAGGCTTCCATTCTTCGCTGGCCGGTAGCGGCGCAAATATCATGTCGAGCAATTCGTCTGTCACACCCTCAGGCGTCACCGGATCCCATTTGGGCACATTGTCTTTGTCAACGATGACCGCGCGCACGCCTTCGGCAAAATCGGGACGGATCAGCACGCGGGATGCGATGCGATACTCCATCGCCATATTGTCCGCAAAATCGTCGAGGCCCGCACTCTCGGCCAGCTGACGGAGCGCTACCTTGCATGTTTGCGGGCTTTTGCTGCGCAGCGTCGCGAGTTCACGCATTGCCCAGTCGCTTTCGTCGCTTTCAAGGCTGGCAAGAATGTCTTCGAACCGGTCCGAGGCAAAGTGCCTGTTGATCTGAAACAGGGTTTCGACAATTTTCGATGGTGGGGATGTTACCGACAATGTGCCCAAAATGCCGTCGATCCGTTCGACATCTTCGGTCGCAACCCTTGTCTTTGCCTCGGACAGTGCGTCCGAAGGCAGGTAATGCGTCGCCAGACCCAGCGCCAGGCAGCCCGGCCCTGCAATGCGTGCGCCGGTCAGCGCCAGAAACTGGCCTACCCGACCCTCCAGCCGCGATAGATACCAGCCGCCACCCACATCGGGAAACAGGCCGATTCCGGTTTCAGGCATGGCGAACCGGGTGTTTTCAGTGGCCACCCTGAAACGGGCAGGCTGGCTGATTCCGACACCGCCGCCCATCGTGATACCGTCCATGAAGGCCACAACCGGCTTGGGGTAAGTGAACAGCAGATGGTTCAGCTGATACTCGTCGTGGAAAAACTTTCTGCCGGATCTGCCGCCATCATTCAGCGCCGAATCGCGCAGAAAGGCAATGTCACCACCTGCGCAAAAGCCTCTGCCGTCGGCATGGTCGATGATGACACATTTGACCTTGCGCGAAGTTCGCCATTTCAGGAGTGCCTCGGTCATGACATGGACCATATCGAGCGTCAGCGCGTGCAACGCGGATGGCCGGTTCAGGCTGATAATCCCGGCATGCCCTTCGATCCGGGTGAGTATATCTTGGGTCATTGACGCAGCAGGTCCCGGCCGACAATCATCCGCATCACCTGATTGGTGCCTTCGAGGATCGAATGGACGCGCAGGTCGCGCCAGAAACGCTCGATTGGATAATCACGCAAATATCCATATCCACCAAATAGTTGCAGCGCCTTGTTCACAATCTCGCTGCCATTGTCGGTTGCAAGCCGCTTTGCCATCGCCGAGAAGCGCGACTTGTCAGGCGCATTAGCCGTGACCTTGGCGGCAGCAACATAGAGAAGTGCACGCGCCGCTTCCAGATCGGTTGCCATGTCGGCGAGCATGAACTGCGTATTCTGGAAATCGGCGACCGGATGCCCGAATTGCTGGCGCTCTTTGGTGTATTTCACCGCTTCATCGAGGCAGCGCTGCGCGCCGCCCAGGGAGCATGCGCCGATATTCAGGCGTCCGCCATCGAGACCCATCATCGCAAAGCGGAAGCCGTCACCCTCCGCGCCGACACGGTTCGCGACCGGGACGCGGCAATCCTCGAATATCACCTGCGCGGTGGGCGAGGCATTCCAGCCCAATTTCTTTTCAGGAGCTCCAAAGCTGAGGCCCGGCATGTCCTTCTCCACGACCAGACAGCTGATGCCCTTCGCGCCATGATCGCCCGTGCGGACCATGCAGACATAAATGTCATTATAGCCAGCACCGGAAATAAACTGCTTGGTGCCGTTCAGCACATAATGGTCGCCATCGAGCCGCGCCGTCGTTTTAAGCGCGGCTGCATCCGAACCGCTGCCCGGTTCGGTCAGGCAATAGGACGCGATCCTTTTCATGCTGACGAGATCCGGCAGGTAACGGGCTTTCAATTCAGCACTGCCAAAGCAGTCGATCATCCACGCTGCCATATTGTGGATCGAAATATAGGCGCTGGTCCCGGGACAGCCATAGGCCATCGCCTCCATGATCAAAGCCGCCTCAAGCCGCCCAAGGCCCGTCCCGCCCGACCCTTCGGAAACATAAATTGCACCAAAGCCCAGTTCGCCCGCGGCCTTCCAGACATCGACCGGATAGTGGCATTTCTCGTCCCACTCGCCGGCAAAAGGAGCAATCGCGTCCGCCGTGAATTTCTTTGCCATATCCTGTATGGCGACCTGGTCCTCGGTCAATTCAAACTGGTTTTGCATGCGCGCGCCCTAGCACCCCGGCGCGGGCTTATCCAGCCATTAGCTTCGGGCACTGGACATAGCGATAGCTTGCTCCGCTATCCTTGTCGGTACGCGTCAGGCTTTTGCGATCTTCGCTCATTTCAAAGGCCATCCGCTTGTTCCATTTTTCGCCTTCGCCGACAAATTCGAACTCGGCTTCCATTGCCCGCGACGTCATACGCTTGCCGGCTGTCATTGTGCCAATTGACTCATGAAACTTGACCAGCTTGCCTTGCAGCGACATCATCTGTTCGCTGTTTTCGGGGTCATCCGCACAACCTGCAGTCGTGCTTGCCCAACGGCCCTGATAACCGCTCGGAAACTGGTTGATGGCAATTTCCAGCGGCGCGTCTGGTGCCTTGGCAGCTTCATCCTGTGACCTGGCCTCAACCGTTTCGCTTTCGGACCCGGTCGGCAGGCATGCGCCCACGACTCCGCCGATAAGCGCCGCGGACACACAAAATAATCTGGCGGACATGAATTCTTTTCCTCGCTTTGCCGCATAAAACGCCCGTCACGCCGACCTGTTCCGTTCGCGCGCCAACACCGATGCCGAAAAAATGCTTGGCTATCCCGACCCGGCCCTGCTAGTCGCCCCGGCAAGGCACCCATAGCTCAGCTGGATAGAGCGCTGCCCTCCGAAGGCAGAGGTCAGAGGTTCGAATCCTCTTGGGTGCGCCAGTTTTCGTACATCGTCAGATTTCAGGGTCAGATACGCATTCGGTCCAATATGGCCTTCAGCGGGAAAAAGCCGAAACAAACCGAGCTGTCGGCAACACCATAGGGCATAAAGAGATCGTCGCCCACGACTATGGCGCCACAGGTGTAAACCACGTTCGGTACGTAACCCTCCCTGTCTTCGTCCACCGCTGACAATATCGGCATTTCCGTGCGACCGAGCACCCTGGAAGGGTCCGCCTTGTCCAGCAATGCAGCACCGATCGAGTATTTCCGCATCGCTCCGACGCCGTGCGTTAACACCAGCCACCCTTCATCTATTTCGATGGGCGGACCGCAATTGCCGATCTGGATGAGTTCCCACGGGTACCGCGGCTCCATCAGCAATGTGCCGCCTTCCCAATGCATCAGGTCTTCCGACTGGAGCAGATACAGATTTTTGCCGTCCTGTCGGCCCAGCATGTAATAACGGCCATCGATCTTGCGTGGAAACAGGGCCATTCCCTTGTTTCGGGCGGCGTCCCCTTTAATGGGGGTCAGGGTGAAATGGTTGAAATCGGACGTGCGCAGCAGCTCCGATCCAATCGAATGGCCGCTATAGGCCGTATATGTGCCGATCCATTCACGGGTGCCATCTTCATGGACGAAATCGACGAGACGCAGATCTTCCAACCCGTTCCTCTGCGCTTCGGTCATCGGGAATATCACGGTCCCCGAAATCGCGCAGTCCGGATGGCGTCTTACATGCGATGCGCCATTGGGTTTCTGAGCGTCATAGTCAAAAAGTGCCGCAGTTACAAAAGGTGGCTGGGGCTGAAGCTGCAGCTCGCGCCCGTTCGAAATAATGCCTTCGCGAAACGCAATTGTCGAAATATGCCCCTCGCCCACTGCGCGTAATGACAGGATGATCCGGACGCTCCCTTTCTGCAGCCCGGACTGATCGGGATGCCGCACCACGCTGGGGTTCATCAGTGCGGCCGCTGCATAGCTATATTCGTGGCAAAAATAGGCACCGAGCAGCTTGCGCATATTCGCGCTGATGCGTTGTCCATCGAGCCCCAGTTTCGGAGAGATTTCCTGATAGCGTTGTTCAAACACCTGCTCGATTTGCCAATGCCGCCCGGCAAAATCTCCCAGCACGACACCGAGTTCCGCGCGCACCGTGCGGCTGTCGAGCCGCACGACGTCCTGTGCGAGCTTCTGGACACGATTGAGGTCCGGGCCAGATGCCTGCCAGGCAAGATGGAAGGGACGCACGACCACCCATGCCGGGTCGGCGTTCAGCCGCAGCGGATGTTTCCAGCCCTCAATCACAAATCAGGCCAATGCCGGTTTAAACTCATTCGTCTGGGTGCCATGCCGCTCCCTTAGATGCAATTCGAGCTGGTGCATATTCCGATGCGCCATGTGGAGCGACAACAGCGATTCAGCGCCCTGATTCTGGTTCACACCCTGCGGCGTCAGGCCGTCCTGGCAGGAACCAGTCTTGGCATCAGCCAATGACAGACCACGGTCATTGCTTCCAAAGAACCAGGCAAAGGCGGCGCGCGCTGCGCTCAGCCATTTCATGTCGGACGTATGTCGGAACGCCGTGACGGTCGCGTCCACCGCTGCCCAGGCATCAACGGCCTGCTGGTCGAATGGGCTGCCCCGACGGTCGGTCACACCAAAGGCCATAGAACCAACGGGACGGAAATGACCGGCGGGGGCAGTCTGTTTTTCGACAATCCATTCCAGCGCCTCAAGCGCAAGTCCTTCATTATGCCGATCCTCCAGGCGGATTGAAGCCTTCAGCATGGCTTCTGGCAGCCGGCAGTTATCATATGCCAGATAAGGTTCGAACCAATGCCATCCGGTGCGCCGGTTTGAGGAGTATAGTCGTGTCAGCACCGTCGCCCCATGAGCGACGGTCGCATGGGCAGTTTCATCGTGGGGTTCGCTGTCAAGGACCGCGTCGGCGCCCAGGACGGCAAAGGCAACGGCGCGCGGAGAGGAGAATTCCAGCGCCATATTTGCTGTTTCGGACCACAGCTTTTTGGCCCAAAGCCGGAGTCCCGGATCGGAAGCGGTTCGGCAAGTCACACCCAGTGCCCAAAGCGTCCGGCCGCAACTGTCATCCGATCCCACATCTTCAAGCCAGCGCCGGTCATATCCCATGAAATTCCGAAAGCGCCTCAGATCGGGGTTCCAGCCATGCTGAACGAACGCAGCAAACACTGGAGCATGCCTGGAGAACGGCAAGGCGCTTGCAGCAGCCAGCATCAAGGCCCGTGCATTATCGTCGATACAATATCCGTGCGCGCGATCAGCTATGGTGAACACCCCGTGCTGAAGCATGCCCGTATCATCGCACATGTCGAGCAATGCATCCTGGCCTAGCGCCGCCACCGCACGGTAACGCGCCGGGCTCGACTTCACCTGATCGATCAGCGCGATAGATTTTGCGCCGAAAGCTTCCCACGTCATTTCACGACCGGCAAGATAGGCTTTTTTCTGAAACGATTCCATCAGCGTCCGGTCGTCCAGAAGCGAAATAACAGCCTTCGCCACGGCCTGCGTATCGCCGAAGGGGACAAGAAGGCCGACATCCTGGTCCAGCAACTCCGCTGCATGTTTGTATGGCGTCGAAATAATCGCCTTTCCAAGCGCGGCAGCATAGGACAGGGTACCGGACGTCGATTGCGCGGCATTTTGATAGGGTGTGAGATAGATGTCGGCCGCCTCGATCAAATCGAGAAGCTCGTCGGTCGGCAGATAACGATTGACCCAGCTGATCCGGTCCGCAACGCCCAGCTGCTCGGCCAAATTTACAAGGCTTTCCCGATACGCCTCACCCTCTGCCTCTACCAGCTTCGGATGGGTGACCCCGGCAATACAATAATGCGTATCCGGATGTCGTTCGATGATTTCCGGCAGGGCCGAAATAACGAGTTCGAGACCTTTGCCCGGTGACAATAGGCCGAAAGTCATTAGCATGTTTTCCTGCGACAATCCTAAACGCCGCTTCATCTCGGTTGACCTGCCAAAGCGCCGGTCGGGAACGCCATGGGGTATGATGCTGATCCTTGCCGGGTTGGCGTGATACACGTTTTCGAGCACCGCTTTGCCTTCGCGTGACATCACCACCAGTTGGGAGGAACGCGCTATCAGCCAGTCCATCACGTGCCGCTGCGCCCCGGTCGGATTGTCCAATATCGTATGAAAGGTTACGATCAGCGGTGCCGCCACAGGCTCGAGCAGCTCTATTATCCAGTCTCCTGCCTCCCCGCCGAACAACCCGAATTCATGCTGCAACCACACCGCGTCCACATCGCTCTGCTCAATTTCCAGACCGGCCTTCCGGTAGCTCTCGATATCGGTATCGACGATCTGGGCTTTAAGGTGCGGAGGACAGCTATCGGCCTGTTGCGACGCCATGGCATAAATATCGATTTCGGAATCGGGCGCGGCCTTGCGCAGTGAGGCAACCATGTCGGCGGTGAATGTCGCAATGCCGCATCTGGTCGGCGGAAAATTACCCACCACTGCAATATGTGGTTTTTTGCGGGCATGCGATTGCAATTGCTGCGATGCCCGTGGGAAGAAAAGCAGTTCATTGGAGCTGGCGGCGGGTCTGTCGGTCATATGGTGCATATCCAGATGGTCAGCCCCGGGTTGGAGACGGCCGACCAAACACAAATTGGGGTTGTCTATGCAACGCCGATGGAAAGAGAAGGTTCCCGCCAGATTGCTCGGCTGGTCCTATTTGAAAACGACGGTCCGTTGTCCGTTTAGCAGCACGCGATGCTCGATATGTGCCTTGACCGCGCGGGCGAGTACACGGCTTTCGATATCCTGGCCCTGGGCGATCAGGTCGTCCACGCTGTCTGCATGATCCACCGCCGACACGTCCTGCGCGATGATCGGCCCCTCGTCGAGATCGGCGGTGACATAATGCGCAGTCGCACCGACCATCTTTACCCCGCGGGCATGCGCGCGGTGATAGGGTTTCGCGCCCTTGAACCCGGGCAGGAAGCTGTGATGTATATTGATAATCCGTCCGCTCATCAGCGCACAGATGTCGGTCGATAGCACCTGCATATAGCGGGCGAGAATGACCAGATCGACCTTCTGCTCGTCGATCAAGGTCATAAGCGCAGCCTCCTGCACAGCCTTGGTCTCTGGCGTGACGGGCAGATAATGAAAGGCGATGCCTTCGTGTTCGACGCGGCGCTGCCATGTCTTGTGGTTCGATATGACACTGGTCACTTCCATCGGCAACCGCCCCGTCGCGGTGCGATAGAGCAGGTCATTGAGGCAGTGGCCGCCCTGGCTGACCAGTATAGCCGCACGCGGTTTGCGTGTGGCGTCGTGGACTTGCCAGTCGCAGCCTATATCCTCAGCGACCTTCGCGAAGGCCAGACGAAACGCTTCGATATCCAGCCCCGAAGGCGGGGCAAAAGCCACGCGCATGAAGAACGTGTCGCTGTCTCCATCGCCATATTGTGCGCTTTCAAGGATATTGCACCCCTGCCCTGCGATGCACTGCGCCACGCCTGCGACAATGCCGGGTCGATCCTTGCAGGTTATCAGCAATATGAACTTCGATGTCATCCCAACAGCAATGGCGCGAGTTTTGCCCTTTGCCAAGCCGCATCGCCAAATTGCGAGGCGTGAAAGATTGCTGCGCGCCGGTGGAGGCCTGCGTCGCAATCATGTGTGAAACCAAACCCGCCGTGAAACTGGATCGCGCGGTCGGCGGCGAAGCTGTAGACACCGTCTGCCGCCGCCTTGGCCATGCGAACCGCAATTTCGCCCAAGCCCTGGTCGCTGAAGCTGTGCGCCGCACTGTAAAGATGCGACCGCGCCTTTTCGTAATCGACATAGGCATCTACAATGGGGTGCTTGAGCGCCTGATATTCGCCGATGATCTTGCCGAACTGCTTGCGGGTTTGCAGATAGCTGACGGTGTAATCGATAACGCTTTGCGCCCCACCGCACATTTCGGCGCTTTGGAGGAGTGCGGCAGCTTGATCGATATGCGCCAATGTCTGCGCAGTTTTCCCAATTTCGAGCAGCGCCGCTTTCGGAACGGTGATCCCCTCGAGCGAAAGTGCAAAACTGCGTTTGGTTTCGTCGATGATCGCCTCACGGCGCAGGCGACCTGCGATGTCGTCTGCGGTCAGCAGCGCCAGCGCCGGTTTTCCATCAAGCATCAGCGAGGCAATGATGACTTCGGCGGTCTCCGCCCACAAGACGAACAGCTTTTCACCTGAAAGCATGAGGTTGTCGCCCTCCATCCTGGCACTTGCTGCGATATTGGCCAGGTCCCAATCGCCATGGGCTTCGGACAGCGCCAGCGTGCCCACCGCGCCCTCCGCGAGCTTGGGCAACCAATCGGCTTGCTGCGTTTGCGCACCGCCAACGATCAGGGCCTGTGCCGCCAGTGTCGAGGACACCAAGGGCGAGGCCATCAGATGCCGCCCCATCTGTTCGACCACCGGCACGACTTCGGCGAGCGTCAGGCCAACGCCACCATGCGCTTCGGGAATGGCGATCGCGGTCCAGCCCAGCGCCGCCATTTCAGACCAGATATCGGGATCGTAACCAAGGTCGCTGTCCATCAGCTTGCGGACCCTGTCGATCGGCGATTTGTCGCGGCAGAATGTCGTAGCCACATCGAGCAGTTCGATCTGCTCTTCGCTATATCCCAACCCCGCCATCTGCATCTCATTATCTCCTCGCGTCGCCGGATGTTCTATGACGCGAGGCTGTGCAAGAAATCAAGCAGGTTTAACTGTGCAGTTAAAATCAGGCGGCCTCCAAAACTTTGCGCCCCGGGCGCACCTTCATCTTGTGGCCTGGCTTGGTTGCCATCGATCCATCCTTGACAGTCTGGATAAACACCCATTCGTTGGTCGCGGCCTGCGGCGTGAGCGACAGGTGCATATAGCCGCGGTTGGAGGTATCGACCCAGCGGAGTTCCTGTTTGCTGCTCTCAAGCAACCCGCGCGCAATCACTAACGGGTCGGTCCCCTGCGTTGCATTTTCGAAGCCGGGCGACGATACGCTATGCCCGCCAAATTCTACACCTGCGGGCCGTCCGTCCTCGGGCAGGTCGAAGGCCCAGCCATTGTGGCTGTCGCCGGTGACAACAACAAGATTGGCATCCGCCCGCTGCGCAGCCGCGAGCAAGCGCGAGCGGGCCGCCGGATAGCCGCCCCAATTGTCGAGATTATAGGGCAGACCTGCCTTTGCCGCGGCAATCCCGTTGCGCGCGAATGCCCGGTTCCGCTCCGGCGCGTCCTTCGGAAACCAGTCGAGTGCGTTTTCAGGCGTGAAGTTCCAGCCCATATTGGTCCCGGACCCGACCACCGCCCAGGTCGCCCTGTTGCGCCCGATGGCCTTGTAGAGCCAGCTTTCCTGTTCGCTGCCGAGCATCGTCATGGCGGGATCGCGCCATGCCCCGTCGCGGAATTCGGCGAGCGCCTTTACAGGGTCGGCCGCGCGCATCAAATCGCCGGCGAAATAGGGTTTCGACCGCCCTACCGCCCGTGTGTCAGTGCGATAATAGGTGGCCAGATCGCCAATCGGATATTCCTTCCACGGCGTTTCGCCCACCGGCAGCCATTCGCGCCACACCTGCATCGCGGCATTCTTGCGGTTGGTCCAGTCGCCTTCATCCGCCTGATGATTCTGCGCGCCGCCTTCCCACATGTCGTTGGTGCCCTCATGATCGTCGGTATTGGGAATCATGGGGAAATTGGCGTGCAGCGCCTGCAACTGCTTGTCGGCGCGATAGCTCGCATAGCGCAGGCGATAATCGGCCAGCGTCAATATCTCCGCATCGGGAAAAATCCGCGCCGCAAATTTCGCGCCGCCATCATAGCCGCCGCGCGCATATTCGTAGATATAATCGCCCATGTGGAGCACAAGGTCGATATCGTCGCGCGCCGCCGCGTGCCCATAGGCGTTGAACTCGCCAAAGCCGAGGTTGGAGCAGGAGAAGATCGCCATATTGAATTTCGCCGCCTTGCCGACCGGAAGCGTCTTCGTGCGGCCAACGGGCGACATGCTACCATCGGGCGCGATGAAGCGGTACCAGTGCCATCTTCCGGGCGCTAGATTGTCTACGGTGATCTTCACCGTATGGTCGCGCCACGGTCCGGTGACCATCTGCCCTCCGCCCGCAATCTTGGCGAAATCCTGGCTTTCGGAAATCTCGACACGCACCTTCGACGGCCCGCCGGTCGGATTGACATAGCGTGTCCATAGCAGAACCGAATCCGGCCCAGGCTCGCCGCTCGCCACATTATGCGTAAAGCCCGTCAGCCCTAGCAGCGCCTGCGCTATCGCCGCCCCGCCTGGCAGCATCAATCCGCCTATTCCGAAGCCTGCGGTTGACAGCAAAGTGCGGCGGTCAATTATCAACGACATCTATCTTTTCCTTTTTAGTCAGACTATTGTCTTCAATATTACAGTCAATCGATCAACATCGCTTTCATCCTGATAAATGCCAAAGCCGATCCGCAGGACATCGCCGCGCACGTCGGTCACGACGTGATGCTTTGCCATGCTGTCATGCAATTTCGATGCGCCCGACCCTTTAAATGCCAGAAAGCGCGCATGCGGACCATCATCCAACGGGTTGAGTAACTGCATGTCGGGCATCCGCGCCTCGCTAAGGAATAGCTGTTGCAGCCGTGTGACATGATCGCAAATAACCCGGGTGCTCAGCCCCTCAACCTCCAGCATCGCGCGTACGGCGCAGAAGCGATATAGCCCCGACGGATCGAAGGTGCTGCCCAAAAATCGCCGGCCGTCCGACGCATAGCCAACACTTCCGGGCGGCTGCGCGAGATCGTCGAACTCGGCATACCAGCCGGTGATGGCAGGTCGCCGCGCAAATTCCGGTGGCGCATGCAGAAAGCATACGCCCTCCCCAGCCATCGCATATTTGTAACCGCCGGCAAGATAGAAAATGCGGTCGGCAACCGTCGAAAGGTCGGTCGGGATCGCCATAAATCCGTGATAGCCGTCGATCACCACCCACGGGCCCTGGGGTCCGGCGAGCGCCGCCAGCGGCTCGATGTCGATGATGGCGCCCGAACTGAACAGCACATGGCTCGCGAAAATCAGGTCATAGTCCCCTGCCCGTGCAGCTTGGGCCAGCACATCGGGACCGGCCTGGTCCCACATAACGACGCCGCTCTCAACCCAACGTGCCATTTGTCGCCGAAAGCTGTGAAATTCGCCGTCGGTCGAGAGCACACGCACCGGCGCGCGATCGATGGCCGAAAATATCCGCAACAGGAAGTCATGCGTGTTCGGGGAAAAGCTTACCGTTGTACGATCGGGCAGACGAAGCTCGGACGCGACATGTCCCTGCGCTTCGGACCACAGCAGCCCCATCACCAGTTCCCATTTGTTATCGGCAAGATGCGCCGCATCAGCCCAGGCATCCATCTGCCCCTCATGGCTGGCATCGGGCCAGAGATGATGGCTGTGGGCTGCAAAGTGCAGCCTCTCCGGAACGGCAGCCAGCGCACGGGTAAAAAGATGTTTGTAGGTGGTCATTGGCTAAAGAAACAACCGTAGCCCTGACCAGCGGTCGCAAAGCGACCGCGCCCGGCAAAGGGCGCTTCAAGCTTTGCGCGGCCAGCGATAGGCGCCCTTCGGCTTTCGCAAGCGCTTCGCGCCGGTGGCTCTGGGCAACGGTGATATCCAAAACACCAACTCATAACATCGTCCGCAACGACCACAGTTCCGGGAAAGCCCGCTTGGTCAGCGTGCTCGTCAAATAGCTGACCCCGGCCGTTCCACCGGTACCCCGCTTACCGCCAATGATCCGCTCGACCGTAATCACATGCTTGTGCCGCCATGTTGCCATCGCATCGTCCAGATCGACCAGCTTTTCCGCCAGCTGGTACAATTCCCAATAGCGCTCGGTATCGCGATAGACCTGCAGGAACCCAGCCTCGACCTCAGGCGAAAAGACATGCGGCTGCGCCCAGTCGCGTTCGAGCTGATTGAGCGGAACATCGATGCCAGCCCGTGCCAGCGCGATGATGGTATCGTCCCAGATGCTGGGCTCCGTCAGCGCCGCGACCATTGCCGCCCGCGCCTCGGGTCGCTCGTCCTGAAATTTGAGATGGTTCGCATCCTTCAGGCCCAGCATAAACTCGACGGTGCGAAACTGGTCCGACTGGAAACCGGAGCTCGGACCAAGAACATGGCGAAATCGCGTGTAATCGGATGGAGTCATTGTCGACAGCACATCCCAGCTTAGCGTCATAACCGCTTGAATACGGCTCACTCTTGCTAAAGCCTTATACGCCGGTACCAGCGCGTCATTCCTGATCTGCGACTGCGCCAGGTGCAGTTCGCGGATCATCTGTTTCAGCCATAACTCCTTCGTCTGGTGAATAACAATGAACAGCATTTCGTCATCGAGGTCAGATTGTGGATGCTGGGCGGACAGCAGCGTGTCGAGCGCAAGATAGCGCGCATAGGTCATCGGGCGGGCGTCGTGCGGTGCTTCACTCATGCCATTTGGTTACGCCCGAAACCAGAAAGAGGGAAGCGGATATGCTCCGGTCCCCTCTTCCTTACGGTGCGACCCTTAGGCGTTGTCAGAACCCGTAAGTCAGGTTCATCCCAAATGTGCGCGGGCTGGTGTACAGAATGCGCGCGCCCATTACGCGATCATTCTGCTGCGATATCTGCGCGCGCTTGTCAGTGAAATTTTCGACCCACAGACCGACGTTGAAACTGCCGAAATCGACGCCGCCGCGCAGATCGAACACCGCATAGGACGGATAGGACGGAATATCGTCGGTTGGGAAATCGGCGCGATCGACCTGAACCGATCCGACAAAGCGTCCCGACAGGCTGACCCAGCCATTGGCATTGGACCCCAATTCGCCCGAGTACCGGATACTAGCCGAATTCTTCCATTTGGGCGCGCCTCCCAGTTCCTGCCCCTTGGTCCATGTGCGGCACGATGTGCCGTTGGTATACAGGCATACGGTGCGTGTGCTGCTCCATTTGGCGTCGGTATAGGCGGTCGCAAAGTTGACCTGCAGTGCATCCGACAGGTTGAAGCGAACCATGCCTTCAAAGCCACGGCTGCGTGCATCGGGACCGTTGGCAGTACCGTTCACCGGGAAACCGCTTATGTCCTGACTGTAATAGGTCTGCACATCCTTCCAGTCGATCTGATAGACATTGGCCTGCAGGTAGAGGCGGCGATCGGCAAAGAAGCCTTTGAGCCCGGCCTCATAGTTGATCGTCGAGTCCGGCTTGTAGTTCTGGACGGCCGGGTCGACCGTGCGGGTACCGACATTGCGGAATCCATTGGTGCCGCCGCGCCGGAAACCCTGGGACACCGTGGCATAGATCAGGGCATCGTCGGTAATGTCATAGGATGTGTTGAACTTGAAATAGGCCTTGCCCTTCACGCTTTTCGACACATCGACATTATTGTTGACGAGGTCGAAGGAATAATCCCGGATTTGTGCGATGGCACGATCCTTATAGTTGAAGACACGTCCACCGACATTCACCTTCCATCGCGGCGTGAGCTCGTACCCAAGCTCACCATATACAGCGATTTCCCGATATTTACTCCCCAGATTTTCACGATAGCCTTCATCCACATTTCCACCGGAAACCGCACGGTTGACGCCGAAAAAGACGTCCATTGTCGGCACATATTCGGAGAATTTCAGGCTGCGTTCGGTATCGGTATAATAGACCCCGGCAATCCAGTTGAACGGGCCGTCATTGTTGGAAGTCAGCCGGGTTTCGTGGTTCCACCCCTTATAGGTATTGTCGAAGGTGATGAAAGCCGAGTTTTGCGTCGGGAAATCTGTCGGGCCGAAATTGCCGTTGAATACATAATAGAACAGCCAGCCCTGCCCGGCATAATCGGCCTGTCCACGCCGTGAATCCTTGAAATAGGATGTGCTCGAATGCAAGTCGGCAAAGCCCAGATCGGCATCGAAATCGAAAGAGCTCAGCCGGAATTTGCGGCGGGCAAATTCGGGATAGCGCGAGGCGACCACATCGCGCCCCGCCAGAAAGGGCGCTTCGAGAGAATTGTTGAACTGACAGTTCACGTTAAGTGTGCATGGCAGCGAACCTGGGTCCCGGATATAGGCCGTGACCTGTGCAGGGGTGGTCGCATTGGCAATGCCCAAAGGCAGCAGGGATGTCGCGGTGGTACCATGCGCCAACTGCTTTTGTTGCGCGTGCGAGAGCGTGACAATGATGTCATCGCTCAATTTCCACGCTAGCGAGGCGCGGCCGCTCGTGACGCGGTTATAATCATCATTCTTGTAAAGATTTTTGCCTGCATCAGGCTTGGTCGTCCATGCGAAGGCGCCGGTTCGCCATGACGGATTCGATACGCGGTCGGTATAGCCATTGTCGTCCAGCCGCGCGATCGACGCCCGAAAGGCCAGCGTGTCGGCAATCGGAAGGTTGATGACAGCGTCGGTATCGTGGCTCAGTGCGCCGCCCTCCGCGATAAAAAGGCTGGTGCTGACACGGCCCGATACCGCATCGAAATCGGGCTTGTTGGTAATGTAACGCACCGTGCCGCCAAGGCTGCCGGCGCCATAGAGCGTGCCTTGCGGGCCAAGCAATGTTTCGACGCGGGCGACATCCTTGATGCGATAGGCGATGTTGGGCAACGGCGTATCGTCGAGATAATAGGCAAGGGTCGAACGGGCGAACTGTTCAAGGTTGTTGGCGTTGACGGGCGAAACGTTAAGCCCGCGGACCGTGACCGAGTCCGCAAAACGTGCGCCGTTCCCCGGGGCGTTGATGCTGGGGCTGTCGGCGATCAGTCGCTTGATATCGGTGATATTCTCCTCGCGCAGCTCCGCTTCCGATTGCGCGGTGACATTATAGGGAACCTTGCTTGCGCCGATCGAGCGACCACTGGCGGTGACGACAATGTCCTCCTTGTTGGCGTCGGCTTCCTCGGCCGGGGCATCCTGCGCCAAGGCGGCGACGGGCGCGACGAATGCCATCAGGGCAAGGCACAAGGCCGAACGCGCAACTGTGGCATGGAATGGCGATAATTTCATGAAAACCCCTCTGGAATAGCGTGTCATTCTGGGAAGCACGCGCCATTTACAGCGTCGCGCCAGAGTGATGCCGGATTCTGCGCTCATTAAGGCGCCAGACCGAAATCCCCACGCTCTATTCCACCAGGAGGTTGTGCCTCGATACGGAGATTGCGACAGTGCAAATCGATTGTCAATCGCAATATCAGGCCAATTTCGGCAAACAGGCATCGAGCCATTTTGCCCCGATTTCTGCGGCTTCTTCGGCAGTGAAAGGCGCATCGCCAAGGCTGAGTTCGAGCCACAGGCCGTCGACCAGAGCCGTCAGCGCGACTGCCGCGAGGCGCGGGTCGGCCGGTGCACCGGGACAGGCCGCAATCAGCTGCTCCATGTCGCGGCGGTTATCGGCGTATATATCCGCATGGATCCGCGCAATTGCCCGGTTTGTCCGCGACAGGCTCCAGAAGGCCAGCCATGTCGCGAGTAGCTCGGGGTCGGCGATTGGCTCGCGAAAGCTGGCGGTGAGGAACGCCAGAAGGCGACCGCGCGGATGGTCCTGAGCTACTGCATCGGCGGCCGCGTGCAACGCGTTGGCCACACGCTGTCCGGTGCTTTTGTAAGTCTCTGCGATCAGTGCATCGATTCCGTCGAAATAATGCCTGAGCAATCCCGGCGACACCCCCGCCTCGACGCAAATGGCGCGCACCGAAGTACCCTGTGCGCCATGCCGGGCCAGGCACCTCGCGCAAGCCCCAATCAACGCTTCGCGGCGCGTGTCTGCACTTTCGCGGGTAAAGGCTTGCCGGCTGCTCATGCTGTTGTTATACACTCGTATAACAAGGAGGACAAGATGGCGAATATAGGTCAGGACATTCTGGATGGCTGGTCCCTCCCGGCCTGGACCTATGACGATCCCGAATTCGCCGGGGTCGAGGTGGACCGCATATTCCGCCCCAGCTGGCAGGTTGTCTGCCATGTCAGCGATGTTCCCGGTGCAGGCGACTGGCACAGCCTCGATTATGTGGGAGAGAGCGTTATGGTCGTCCGCGGTGCCGACGGCGAACTGCGGGCTTTCACCAATGTCTGCCGCCACCGCGGGTCGCGACTGCTTGACGGGTCGAGCGGCTGCGCAAAGAAGCTCGTCTGTCCCTATCATGCATGGACCTACGATCTCGACGGTCGCCTGACCGGCGTTCCTGACAGTGCGTCATATCCAACGCTTGACAAGAGCAGGGCGGGATTGGTCCCGGTCGATATGGAAATCTGGCGAGGGTTTATCTTTGTCCGTTTGGCAAAAGGCGGACCGCCGGTGGCCGACATGATGGCCCCTTATGAAGCGCAGGTAGCCCCCTATCGGTTCGAAGAGCTGAAGGCTTTGGGCCGGGTCACCATGCGGCCACGCGACGTCAACTGGAAGAATGTCGGAGACAATTACTCGGACGGACTTCATATCCCTGTCGCGCATCCGGGCCTGACACGGCTGTTCGGGAAAAGCTATGGGGTCGAAGCGGAGCCACATGTGGACCGCATGTGGGGCGATTTGGTAGAGCGGCCCTCTGCGAACTGGTCCGAACGCGCC
The DNA here is from genome assembly GCA_016742125.1 of Sphingomonadaceae bacterium. Classification (GTDB taxonomy): domain Bacteria; phylum Pseudomonadota; class Alphaproteobacteria; order Sphingomonadales; family Sphingomonadaceae; genus Sphingorhabdus_B. The sequence goes on from JACVCM010000018.1 coordinate 19,407, forward strand.
TATCAGAAATTGCTGCCGCCAGTGCCCTATCTTCCCGAACCCAACCAGAGACGATGGCTGTATTTCAAATTGTGGCCGTCGGTCGCGTTCGACATCTATCCGGATCAGGTCGACTTCATGCAATGGCTGCCCACCGGTCCGACAAGCTGCGTCATCCGTGAAATCAGCTATGTGCTGGATGACGATCGTCGCGAAATGCGCGCGGCGCGCTATCTGAACTGGCGGATAAACCGGCAGGTCAATGCAGAGGATACCGCGCTGATCACGCGCGTACAGCGCGGCATGGCAAGCCGCTCATTCAGCATGGGCCCATTGTCCGACAAGGAAGTGTGCCTCAAAAGCTTCTGTCGCCATATGCGTGAACTCATCCCCGAAGCGCGCCTCGAACATCGCCCGGTGCCGGGCTGGAGCAATATATGACACAAAAATATGACGCAGTGATTATCGGTGCCGGGCACAACGGGCTTGTCTGCGCCTTTTACCTCGCGCGTGCCGGCCTCAAGATCCGCATGGTCGAACGCCGCGATGTGGTCGGCGGCGCAGCCGTCACTGAGGAGTTCCATCCCGGCTTCCGCAACTCGGTTGCAAGCTACACGGTAAGCCTGCTCCAGCCCAAAGTCATCGCCGACATGCGGCTTGCGGATCATGGCTATCGCGTTGTCGAACGCCCGATTTCGAATTTCCTGCCCCAAGAGGATGGGGGCTACCTTAAACTCGGTGGCGGGCTTGAACGGACGCAGGCGGAATTTGCACGCTTTTCCGCGCATGATGCAAAAATCCTGCCCGAATATTATGACTCGCTGGATGTCGTCGCCGATGTCCTGCGCGACTTGGCGATGAAGTCTCCGCCCAATATCGGTGACGGCGTAAAGAGCTTGATCGATGGAGCGCTTCAGGGGCGCAAACTTGCTAGATTGCCGATCGAGCGCCAGCGCGATGTGCTCGATCTCTTTACGAAATCAGCCCGCGCGCTGCTTGACAGCTGGTTCGAGAGCGAAGCTGTCAAAGCCGCATTCGGCTTTGACGCGGTGGTCGGCAATTATGCCAGCCCGGACACCCCCGGTAGCGCCTATGTTCTCCTGCACCACGTCTTTGGTGAGGTGAACGGCAAGAATGGCGCATGGGGCCACAGCATCGGCGGCATGGGCAATATCACGCGGATCATGGCCAAAATTTGCCGCGACCTTGGCGTTGAAATCAGCCTGGAGGCGCCGGTATCGCGCGTCCTTGTTGACGGAGGCAAGGTCGCGGGCGTGCGTCTCGAAAGCGGTGAAGAGATTGCCGCCGACCGGGTAATCGCCAATGTGGGTCCCAAGCTGCTGTACGAGCGGATGTTCGATGAAAGCGATCTGAAGCCCGAATTCAGACGGCGGATAAAGGGTTTCAAGGCCGGCAGCGGAACGTTTCGCATGAATGTTGCGCTGTCGGAGCTACCCAAATTTGCCTGCCTGCCCGAACCCGGTGAGCATCACCAGTCGGGCATCATCATCGCACCGACGCTCGACTATATGGACCGCGCCTTTCTCGATGCGAAGCGTGACGGCTGGTCGAAACAGCCGATTGTCGAGATGCTTATTCCGTCGACCGTCGATGACAGTCTGGCACCGCCGGGCCAGCATGTGGCCTCACTATTCTGCCAGCAATTCGCGCCAGAACTCCCCGATGGCCGCGACTGGGATCTGGAGGAAGGCAAGGCGGCCGACTGCATCATCGACACAGTCGAAGCCCATGCACCCGGATTCCGCGCCTCGGTTCTGGGTCGGCAGATCCTCAGTCCAAAGGGCCTTGAGCGCAAGTTCGGTCTCGTCTGCGGCGATATCATGCACGGTAAGATGAGCCTCGACCAGTTGTGGAGCGCACGGCCAGTGCTTGGCCACGGGGCGTATCGCGGGCCGTTCAAGGGGCTCTATATGTGCGGCGCGGGCACGCATCCCGGCGGCGGCGTCACCGGCGCACCTGGGCACAATTGTGCCAAGGAGATATTGTCCGATCGCGGCGTGATGGGGCGGCTGTTCGGCTGAACAAAAAAAGAAGCCGGACCCGAAGGCCCGGCTTCACCCCCTGTCACCCACGGTCAAAGACCGTAAGCGTGACTAACTGTTAAAAATCCCGGGTAAACTTCAACCCGATCACGCGCGGCTTGATTAGCACATCGTAAAATGCGCCGCCCGTTGGCGTGGTCGGCGTGACCCCCGTGCCACACACGGTCTCAAGGCACTGCACACCAGTATTCACCCCGCCGCGCTCGTCGAAAAGATTGGTGGCAAAGGCTTCAATGGCCCAAACCTCGTTCTTGACGCCGATGGAAAAATCAGCCGTGGTATATGCACCCAGATTGCCCTTCAGCGTGTTCTGTGCAGGCCGCAAATCGCTGCGGCGGCTGCCCGTATGGTTGACCGCGAACTGCACATGCCCATCCCAGTCGGCCACCGGGAATTCATAGCGCGCAATGGCGTTGCCCTTGAACTTGGCAGTCACGGGCAAGCGCGAACCGGCAGGAGCGAGCGTTTCATTTATCTCGTTAGCCCTGTCGCCAATCACGCCATTTCCATTGAGATCGACATCAATCGTGCAATCGAACTGCGGGTTGGCGATAGCGCAGAAATCGCGACGAATTTCGGCATCGTTATAGCTGAAGCCTGCATTCAGGCTGAACCCGCCCGCGCGGTACCCGACGTCGATTTCCGCTCCACGAATCCGCGCTATACCGGCATTGCGGATTTCGGTAAGTCCATTGGCACCAAGAAACGAAAGCTGGATGTTGTTCCAATCGAGCTGGTAAACTGCACCGTTGAAGCGAAAGTCACCGAAAGTTGTTTTCCAGCCCAGCTCATAATTGTCGAGTTCGTCTGGTCCGTAGGGCGGAAGCGTACCGCGTCGGTTGATTCCGCCCGGACGGAAGCCACGCGACCACGTGGCATATACCAGCGCGTCATCGTTGATCTTGTAAGTCGCATTGAGCTTGAAAATTGCGTCTGTGTCGGACGTGCTTTTGTTCACATTGGTGCAGGGCGCACCGTTCAATATGGGCTCAGCGAATGTGCCGGTCGGATTGTCCCGGAATTCAGCACCCGTTGTGGTAATGCAACGCGCCACACCCGTGTTGCTTGAGTAGCCGCGTGCAAAACCGAAAAAGCCGAACAACGAGTTATCATATTTATAGAGACGCGCGCCGCCGGTGAGCGTCAATTGGTCGGTGACGTCGAAGCTTAACTCCCCGAACGCTGCATAATCTCGATCGGTGCGCTGCTGTTTGGTCAGCCAGATATTGCTATCGGTCCCCGGAACCGTGATGGAATCCGCAATGTTGTCGATAATATAATTCTGTTCGATATTGTGAGATTGGCGTTGATAAAACAGTCCGCCAATGAAGCGCAGCCGCGCATCGGAAGGACTGGCGATGCGGATTTCGCCAAAGGTTTTGCGGTACCGATCAATGCCCTGAATATACTGGTTTGGGTTAACGAAGTTCCCGGCATTGTCCTGGAAATAATAGCCGTAACCCGCCAGCGCATCATAGAAATAGGCATAGTCGGAATAGTCGCTCTGGGTCTCCGTTTTGCGACGCAGATGCCCGCCAGTCGCAGTCAAATCCCAATTGCCGATCTTGCCCTCGATGGTAAGTGCGGCTTGGATCCACTTATCCTTGCTGCCTTCGGGGTTATACTGCACTGTCTGGAGTCCGCCATTGGTTGCTCCAGACCGTTCGCGCGAATAGCTGCCTTCGGTATTCTGAACCTGCCCCATCAAGGTAGGCTTGACCGTCCAGTTATCGTCCAGGTCGATCCCGAGCGCAAGCCGCGCACCATAGGTTTCAGCGTCGTTATAGTTTTTTTCGACCAGATTGGCATTGTTCTGCGTAATGCCGGAGGTTGCATAGGTCCGCGATCCGAACACATTGTCGATATATCCGCCATCGTCGCGATACCAGCCGACCAGACGCGCTGCCGCGCCCTCGGCGATTAGCACATTGATAAAGCCTTCATAAATTGCGCCAAAATCGCCCTTCGACACATTGTTGATTTCGACCCCCGCGGACCCATAAAAGCCCGAAGGGTCTGGAGCGTTAGTCACCAGCTTCAGCGTACCCGCCATTGAGCTTGCTCCATAAAGCGTACCTTGCGGCCCTGCCAATGCCTCGACACGGGCGAGATCATAGGCATGCAGGTCGAGTGCGCCCTGAATGGTAGTGATCGGCATTTCGTCAAGATAGGTTCCGACAGTGGGCAGCGATGCCGAATGGTTTGCATTTTCACCTGAAGCAACGCCACGGAAATACACTTGGGCAAAGCCGGGGCCACCCTGTTGGATGGTCACCGACGGCAGGAACTTCACCACATCCTGCAACTCGCTGACCTGCAGCTGATCAAGCTTTTCATTGCCGATTGCATTGATCGCAATCGGAACGTCCTGCAAATTCTGCTCGCGCTTTTGCGCCGTGACGACGATGACATCCTTGTCATCATCCGCTGCATCCTGCGCATAGGCGGGCATAGCGACAGCCAGCGCGGTGGTTGCAAAGAATGCAGACGTAACTATCCGATTGTTAAAACGACGCATGAAGCGAAACCTCCCTTGTTACACTTGTGTGAATAGACTCACATCGCATGCCGCCGCGCAAGAAATTTTCGGTTAACGTCGACTGGACAACGCATTTTAAAGACTGGCTGTGGCCTCAAGGCAACAATGGGTTACGCCATTCCTTATGCAGGTGTGGATGCTTCGGCGACATTGGGATAGGAAATCCATAAATCTCCGAGCGCCGCCTTTAGCGGCCTCAAGTGCACCTCATAAGGTTTCCATTGGTCCACACCATCACGATTGATGGGACGGCGGACCTGTTCGCTCGACGCAGTGCGGACGGCACGCTTGTTTTCGTGAAAACTGAGGCAAGCGGGTTCAAAAGACAGGCCGAGAAACTCAAGCAGCCGCCGGATTTGCGTTTCCGGGTCGTCGAGCAGCTCTTCATGAATGACACGGTGCACATAGCCGGGCTGCACTTTGTCCCAATGTGTCATCGCCCGCACATAGTCGGCATAATAGCGCCCCATATGTGCAAGATCGTAGCTGAACGCCTGCCCCTTTGCAAAATGCTGCCTGAAATTCGAAAAGCAGCAGTCGAGTGGATGGCGACGCGCATCGATAATCTTGGCATTGGGAAGTATAGAACGGATGAAGCCCAGATAAGCCCAATTGTTGGGCAGTTTGTCGATGTAAAATGGCTTGTCGGTCTTGCGCTGGATCCTGGTGCGCTCGATATATTCCGCGCCTAGCTTACGGCGCTGTTCCGGTGACATTTTTGCGATTGCATCGATCCAGCCCGACGCACCGTCGCCGACATTTCCGCCTTCATGGCCGCGCCCTTCGCGCATCGCCATCGCGGGAATGTCCGGCAACTCCATCGTGCCTTCGACCTTCGAATGACTGGCCAATATTTGCTCCACCAATGTCGAACCGGCCCGCGGCATGCCAATAATGAATATCGGGTCGCTGGCCGGATAACCCTGACCTTCACATTTGGCCAAAAAGTCTGCGCTAAATTGCACCATGACCTTGTCGGCCTGCCTTGAAACCAGGTCAGGATCATGTTCCAGTTCCTCGCTGCGAAGCGCATTGCCTTTCACATAATGTTCGAACGCCGCTTCGTACGCTGCGCGTTCTTCGTTGGCTTTCCCCAATGCAAAATGAAGGTGGAACCGGTCTTCATGCGCCAGACTTGGTGAATGAAGCGCGCTTTCCATTGCCGCGACATCTGCGTCGGCAAAGCGAAAGGTTTTCAGATTGGCGAGGCTCCACCATATCTCACCCAGCGTGGGTTCGACGCGCAAGGCGTGGCGGTAGGCGGCGATACTGTCATCCTGCTCACCCACGGTTTTCAGCATATGGCCGTAGCTCATCCAGAGCTTGGCATGGTCGGGGAACCGTGCGGTCAGTTCCTTGTAAAGCGCGAGCGCCTCATCATAACCGCCGAGACGACCAAGCGTTGCGGCTTTCAGATTTTTCTGCGCTGGATTGTCGCCTTCATCGGCCAACACCGCGTTAAGTTCTTCAAGCGCCTCCGGAAACCGGTTCTGCTTGTAGAGTACTGTAGCAAGATTGGCGCGCGCCGCGCCGAATGCCGGCGCCAGTTCCAGCGCGCGGCGCAGAAGCGTTTCGCTGTCCTTCAGACGTCCGACGCGCGCAGCGAGTTCGGCCATCATCCGGATCGCCGCGACGTCGGTCGGGGCATCCCGCAACCTGCCGCGCAGCAACGGCTCCGCGTCATGGAGCCGGTCTTCGGAAAGCGCCAGGGCCGCGTCGACCAGTAACGGGTTGCGAAGGGCGGCGTCGATCGACTGTCGGGCAAGGTCGGTAGTCATACCGAACGCGGTCTAGGCAAATCTGCGACGACGTCAATGTCGCGCAATTCGGATGCTGACGCCTCTATCAGGCGCGCGTCCCGCAAAAGATGGCGCGCGCCGCTATCGCCTGTCGCGGTCAGCAACGCCGGCCACATATCGCGAGGAAATAATGCCGGTGGCATCGTCGCTTTCCCATCGGTCGACGCCGCCAGCCCGCCCGTGGCAACTATCGCCCGGAGATGATCTTGCGTCACGAATGGCATATCCGCCAGCAGGACGAGCAAGGCGCTGGCCGTTGTCGTCTGTGCTGCGCGCACAGCGAAATGCAGGGAATGAGCCTGGCCGCGGTCGGGTTCGTCATTCGCGATTACCGCAAAGCCCAGCGCGGCGTAATAGGGTGTTATGGGGGCATCCGACGAGCAAATGGCGAAGCGCCAGCCGCACTCCAGAGCACAGGCGCGGTGAGCTATTTGGAGACCCAATGGCATGTCCTGAAAGGAAACCATCAGCTTGTCCGAACCAAAACGCCGTGCCCGTCCGGCAGCCAATAAGGCGACCGCAATTTCAGCGCATGCCATTGTTAAATGCCCGAACCATCCCGCCCGCAATCGACAGCGCGATTTCAGGGGCGCTGATCGCGTTGATGGCAATGCCAGCCGGTCCCTCGATCCGCGCCAGCCGGTCCGCGCGAATACCCGTCGCCGCCAACCTTTCGAGGCGTCTGGCATGAGATGTCTTGGAACCCAGCGCCGCAACATAGGCGGCCGGTGTTTCCAGAGCCGCTGCGAGCGCCGGATCATCGATCTTGGGATCGTGGCTGAGTGTCACCACAGCGGTGCGTGCATCAGGCCTCAGCGCGGCAATTGCTTCGTCCGGCCATCGGTCATCAAGCACTGTCTCCGGAAAACGCTCGCCGGTGAGAAAACGGGCGCGGGGGTCTACGACGATAACCTCAACGCCCATCGAGCGGGCGATCGCGCACAGGCTGGCCGCAATTTCCACCGCGCCCACAATTATCAGCCGGCGCGGTGGCAAATAGCGGTTGACGAATTCTTGTCCGTCCTCGCTATCGACCACGGCACTTGCACCTGTTTTCAAATCGCTGCCGATCAGCAGGATTTTACCGGCTGCCTGTGCGCCGGCAATTGCGGCGAACAGGCGCTCGGGGAAATGAGTCGGCGATACATTCTGCACCAGCCCCACAATACCCCCGCCACATGGCAACCCGACCTCCCATGCCGCGCCGTCGGCCACGCCATAGCGCCGCAAAGCAAACGCATCTTCCGCAATGACGCGCGCTGCAATTTCAAGGACATCGCCCTCGACACAGCCGCCCGACACCGAACCGGTGAACCTCCCGTCCTGATGAACCAGCATGTGCGTACCAACCGGACAGGGCGCGGATTTCCAGGTTTCCACGACCGTCGCCAATGCCATTGGCGCACCGGACCAGGCGGAGGCGCTTTCAAGGATTCGCCGATGGTCTGCGGAGCCTGCTGTCATTTGCAATTGCCTAGCAAAGCCTCCAACGGGTTGCTATATGAAACGGAATTCAGACGAGGAGCTGCGGGACATGGCAATCGAGACCACGATAAATGGCAAGGCGGTGAGCCTGACAGCCGAGCCGGATACGCCGCTGCTCTGGGCCATTCGCGAGGAGGTCGGCCTCACCGGCACAAAATTCGGATGCGGAATAGCCGCCTGCGGCGCCTGCACCGTGCATGTGAACGGCGAACCCACGCGGTCGTGCAGCGTTCCGGTCAGCGACGTCGCCGGGAAAAGCATCACCACCATTGAAGGGCTGAAAGGCGCTGACGGCACGCTTCACGCGGTTCAAAAAGCCTGGATTGCGGCGCAAGTTCCGCAGTGCGGATATTGCCAATCAGGGCAGATCATGGCGGCGGTCGCGCTCATTCAGAAAACCGGCAAGCCATCGAACGCGCAAATCGACGAAGCAATGACGAACATCTGCCGCTGCGGGACCTATCCCCGCATCCGCAAGGCTATCATTGCCGCGACAGGACAAGCTGCACTCGAAGGAACTGCATGATGGCCGACAATCCGACCCTCGAAACGGAAGCCCCTGCCCCGACACCCGCCAGGCGCAAAGGCGTCAAGCGCCGGGCCTTTCTCATCGGCAGCGCGGCTGTTGTCGGCGGCGGTCTGTTTGCGGTTTGGTGGGGTGACAATTCGGCGCGCAAGCGGGCGGTCGAACTGACCGCGAAGGACAAGGACGGCTCGTTCCTCGGCTGGCTCAAGATCGGCGAGGACGACACCGTAACCATCTACACCCCGCATATCGATTTCGGGCAGGGATCGAATACAGCGCTGGCGCAGATGGCGGCCGACGAACTGGATGCGGACTGGTCGAGGGTCACTGTCGAATCCGCGCCCGCCGACCCGGCCTTTGCCAACAGCTCGCTGGGGAAGGGATTCCTCGCCGATATGTCGGGCTATCCCGGCGTGATTGCCGCAATGCCAGCCTCCTTCATTTCGCTGATCGCGCGCCAGATGAATCTCCAGATTACCGGCGGGTCGTCGGCGGTGCGCTTCACCGGGCAGAGCGGGATGCGTGTTGCGGGTGCTGCCGCACGCGCGGCGCTGATCGCCGAAGCCGCAGACCGGTTGCAGGTCCCCGCAAACGAATTGACCACGCAGGACAGCCAGGTCACGCACGCCAAATCCGCCCGGACTCTGCGCTACGGCGAACTGGCCGAGGCTGCGGCGAAACGACCGCTCGACGATAACCCCAAACTCAAGACCCGCGAACAGTATCGCTATATCGGCCAGGGCATCCCAAGGCTCGATATTCCGGCCAAGGTCGATGGCAGCGCTCTCTATGGAATCGACTTCACCCTTCCCGAGATGCGTGTCGCATCGATCATGATGGCGCCCGTGCGCGGTGGCAAACTGACCTCGGTCGATCCCGCGCCAGCCATGGCGATTGACGGGGTCGAGAAGGTGATTCAGCTCGACGAGGCCGTGATTGTGGTCGCAAAGGGGTATTGGCAGGCAAAAAAGGGTCTCGATGCGCTCACCCCGCAGTTCAGCGATGGCGGGCATGGCGGGCTGTCGACCGCGTCGATCTACGCCGCCCAGGACAAGCTCAACGCCGCAGGGCCGAAGCTGACCGCGCCGACGGGCGGAAAGCTTGTCACCGGCGAGTATAAGGCGCCCTTCCTGCATCAGGCGATGATGGAACCCTTCGCGATAACCGCGCACCACAAGGATGGAAAACTTGAAATGTGGGGCGGTATTCAGGATCCGCTGTCAGCCCGGATGATGGCAGCTGAATCGGCGGGCCTCGATGCCGACAATGTCACCTTCCACCCGATGATCATGGGCGGAGGTTTCGGTCGCCGTTTTCCGCCTTACAGCCAGATCATCGATCAGGTCGCGCGCGTCGCCATGCAGGTGCCTTACCCGGTCAAGCTGATCTGGAGCCGCGAAGAAGAGGTGAAGCATGGTGCCTATCGCCCGCAGGTTGCGGCGCGGTTGCAAGGTGTAACAGGCAAAAAGCGGATGGCCGCCTGGGCGTCGGATTATGCGCAGAATGACGATGCTGCGGCAGAAGGTACAGTGCCTTACGCCATCCCCAATTTCGAAGCGCGGCATCACCAATTTATCTCAAATCAGGTCAACGCCTATTGGCGCTCGGTCAACGCCAGCCAGCATGGCTTTTTCAACGAGAGCTTCGTCGACGAGCTGGCACATGCAGAGGGTGAGGATCCCTATACCTTCCGTCGCAATCATCTGGCGCCCGGATCGCGGCATCTGCTGGTGCTCGATACCGTCGCGCAGCGCAGCGGCTGGACAACCCCTCCGCCTGAGGGACGCGCACGGGGCATTGCCATGGTCGAAAGCTTCGGGACCATTGTCGCCGAGGTGGTCGAGGCGTCCCTGAAAGAGGATGGCACGCCCAGGGTGCACAAGGCATGGGCCGTGGTCGATTGCGGCACCACGGTCAATCCGGTGAATGCCGCAGCACAGATCGAGGGCGGGCTGATCATGGGGCTGTCCGCCGCGATTGGCGAACAGATCAACATCGACAAAGGTGCAGTCGTCGAAAGCAATTTCAGCGACTACCCCATCCTGCAGATGGCTGACGCGCCGGAGGTCGATGTCCATTTTATCGAAAGCGGTGCAAAAATGGGCGGTATCGGCGAACCCGGCCTGCCGCCCGCCGCGCCCGCGCTCGCCAATGCGCTGTTTGCGCTGACAGGCAAGCGCGTCAGACAGTTGCCGATCCTGGCGCAAGCGAAAGTGTAAGATTTGCACAAAACGCGGCTGCTTGGGCCAACCGACAATCCGGACATCGCCGAAACACTGGCGCTCGCTTTCCAGAATGAGAACGGTTGGAGCTACATCATTCCCGATGCCAAGCAGCGTGCGGCCCGGTTGCCAGCGGCATTCCATCTCTTGCTGCGTGAAGATCACAAAAAGGGCGCGGTGTTCGGCACGGACGAGTTCGAAGCGGTGACATTATGGCGCGGGCCGGGACAGGCGCATGACAGTCTGTGGGACCGTGCACGAATGATTATTCCCTTTGCACAGGTGCTGCGCGGCTCGTTATTGCGCGGGCTGGAGGTCGCCGACCTCATTGAAAAGCACTTGCCCGAAGAGCCGTTCTGGTACCTGCATTTCGCCGGCACGCATCCGTCGTTTCAGGGCTTCGGCTTCGGTGGCGCCGCCATCCGTGCAGGACTCGAGCGCGCCGATCATGACGGCCTGCCGGCCTATCTCGAAACCGCAGACGAGAAGAACGTCGCGCTCTACCAAAGCTTTGGCTTCGAGGTGAAGCATGTCTGGCAGGTGCCGGAAGGGCCGATGTTCTGGGGAATGCAAAGGCGAGGCAAGACCAGGCATTGAGTTTGTGAATCCTCCCCATTTCGAAAAACTGAGGAGGTGGCGCGCCGAAGGCGTGACGGAGGGGCGATGAGACCACCAAGGAAATCTGGCGGGACAGTCAGAAAAGCAAAAAAGCTTCGACGCGAAATGACGGTCCCGGAGGTGTATCTATGGCAGCATTTACGCGCTCAAACAGCAGTCAAGATTCGCCGACAGCATCCAATCGGGCCCTATATCCCCGACTTTTTCTGTTCCAAGGCGAAGCTTGCCATAGACGTTGACGGTATCGTTCATGACATGGGCGACAATCCTGAACGCGATGTTGCCAGAGACTTGGCCCTGGCAAAACTGGGAATCGAGACGGTCAGGATTCCGGCATCGGATATTCTGAAGAACAGCGCCGAGGTTGCAAACACGATTATCCGACTATGTTTGGCACGAACCAAAGGTTGATGGCCCCTCCGTCAGTTGCTGCGCAACTGCCACCTCCCCATTTTTGCAAAATGGGGAGGATTAGACAAGGACTTGCCCTCCGTCCAAATCCCCCCTAACCACGCCCCCACGCATCAGGTCTGCGCGAGAGCGTGGATAATAGGGAAGCCGGCGAAAATCCGGCGCTGTTCCCGCAACTGTAACCGGCGAGTCTGGCCCCATGTGCCACTGCGAATAGCGGGAAGGCGGGGTCGAGGCACCGACCCGGAAGCCAGGAGACCTGCCTGATCGCGGTCTGTCCTTTGTGCTTGCGGGACACTGGCGCAATCGGGGTTTTCCTCCGCGTGACGACATCGTTTTGGGACGTCATGCGAAGGAGTTGAATATATGACATGTTTAAAGATCGCCGCAGCGGCTGTTGCGCTGTTGCCGGCCAGCCTGTTGGCACAAGAGGCCGACGGGGATATTGTTGTAACCGCCAGCGGGTTCGAACAGCCGCGCTCGGAAACCGGGCAGGCAATCGCCGTGATCGATGAAGATCGCCTCGACCAATTGCAGGCGTTAAGCATCGCCGACGCGCTGCGCACGATCCCCGGCACAACCGTCGTCACCAGAGGTCCTGTGGGCAGCCAAAGCGCGCTGTTCCTGCGCGGCGGGAATGGTTCGCAGACGCTCGTGCTCGTCGATGGCGTCAGGATCAACGACCCGTCCAGCCCCAACGCCGCGTTCGATTTCGGTGCGTTGCTGACGGGCAATATCGGTCGCGTCGAGGTGCTGCGCGGGCCCAACTCGATTATCTGGGGCAGCCAGGCCATCGGCGGTGTGATCAACATCCAGAGCGTTGCGCCGACCGGGACGTTGGCGGCGCGTGTCAGCACCGAATATGGCTATGCCGACAGTATGCAGGCCAGCGCCAATCTATCGGGCACCAGCGGCATGTTCGAAGGCAGTGTCGGCGGCGCTTTTTACCGTACCGACGGGATATCGGCGCTGGCAGGCGGTACTGAAAAAGACGGCTTCGAAAACTATGCTGCGAACGGCCGGTTGAAGGTAAATCTGGCGGACAATTTCGCGCTTGATTTTCGCGGCTATTACAATCGCGGCACTATCCAATATGACGCGGCTTTCGGCGGCGGACCGAATTCACTGCCGATATCCAAAAACCGGCAGTTCGTCGGCTATGTCGGGGCAAATTTCGACTTGGCAGACGGACGCCTCCGCAATCGCGTATCCTACGCCCGTACCGACATCAGCCGGATCGGTTCCGATCCGGTCGTGTTCAGCTTCAACAATTTCGATGTGGAGGGAACAATCGACCGCTTCGAATATCACGGCGCGTTCGACCTGGCAGACGCTGCCACCATCGTTTTTGGCGTGGAGCATGAACTGACATTCGCCAGCACCTCCTTCGAGGGCGCGCCCGCGGATATCGCCCGCAACAAGGTTAGCAGCGGCTTCGGCCAGATCATCCTGCGCCCGGCGAAGGGCCTGACCCTGACCGGCGGCATCCGGCACGATGACTATAGTGACTATGGCGGGCAGACGACGCTCGGCGGCAATATTGCCTATACACCCAATGGTGGCGACACGATGTTGCGCGCGACCTATGCCGAAGGCTTTCGCGCACCGACCCTGAGTGAGGGGCAGCCACCTTTTGGCAATCCTGACCTCAAACCCGAAACCGCGCGAAACTTCGACCTGGGTGTCGAGCATCGCTTTCTTGACGGGCGGGCACAGGTTTTTGCGACCTACTTCAACCGGCGCAGCAATAACCAGATCACCTTCTCGTTCGTCACTTTTCAGTCCGAAAATATCGGGCGGGTGAAGAGCGAAGGCGTGGAACTGGGCTTCGCGCTGCAGCCGACCGAGCGGTTGAACATTCAGGCTAGCTATACGATTACCGACGCCATCAATCGCTCCAGCGGCGCGAATTTCGGTAACCGGCTCGAATTACGTCCGCAGCATAGCGGTAGCCTCACTTTGGACTGGCAGACGCCGTGGAAACTGAAGCTGGGAACTACGCTGCTGCTGACCGGTGACAGTTTCGACAATGCTGCAAACACGGTGCGGCTCGATGGCTATGCGCTGGCGAGCCTGCGCGCGGCCTACCCGGTCACCAGAGCGGTCGAAATCTATGGCCGCATCGAGAATATGTTCGACAGCGGATATACAGTGGTGAACCGCTACAACACATATGGCCGCAACGCGCATGTCGGCATGCGGGCACGTTTCTGATGATTTGCCATCAGCCGAAAAGACCGATAGACAACAAAGGATGACGAACATGACATCACCCAAATGGACTGCGGGACAATTTTCCTGGCCGCTATCACTGGCGTCGAGTACGGTGGTCGGCAGCTTGCTGCTCGCCTGTGTATTTCCTTTCGCGAGTTTCGCGGCGCTTGCTGCGCTGACGATGACGCCGCGTCGCGGCCTTGTGCTGGTGACGGCGGCGTGGGCGCTTAACCAGGCGACCGGCTTTTTCCTGATGTCCTTCCCGTGGGAAGCGCAGGCGGTGGGGCACGGGATAGCCATATTGGCAGCGACGCTTGCCGCAACAGTGGTGGCGCGTGCTGTGATCGAGGTGGTACGCGGGCCGGTTGCCTTGCGAGCCGGGGCAGCTTTGCTGTCGGCTTTCTGCGTGCATCAGTTGCTTCTGCGTGCTTACGCCAGTGTTGGGGGCGGGGCAGAGAATTTCTCTGCGGAGATCGTCGCTGGCGTTGCCGTGAACGATGTCATCTGGTTCACCGGCCTCTTGGCGCTACGCATGATCATGGTACGCTTCTCGGGCGAGAAAGCGCTTCCCGTAGCGGCTTGACGCGACTCATCTTGCGGGGGAGAGATGGAGGATGAAACTTCCCCTCCCCCTTCGCCTTCCCCTCCCCCTCGCCGCGCTTCTTCTTGCCGGTTGCGCGCCCACGCAACCCACACCCACCGCCTCCGCGCCGCAAAGTGCGCAGGAAGCATTACGGCCCTACTACGCCACCCTCGACACAAATCTGCCCAAAGCACCGGCCAATCCGGCGCTCGCCCCGGACACCGTCATTACGCGCTTTGCCTTCGGCTCCTGCCAGAACGAAAATCGCGACATGAAATTCTGGGATGTGATTGCGGCGCAAAAGCCGCAGGCGTTCCTGCTGATCGGTGACAATGTCTATGGCGACACGCGGCCGACAAATGGCGCGGACATTCCGACGCTGACGGCAAGCTATCGCAAATTGAACGCCCGCGCCGAATATGACCGTTTCCGCCGCAGCGTGCCGATGATGACAACTTGGGACGACCATGACTATGGCGCAAACGATGCCGGTGGTGCCTTCGCATTCAAGGAATGGGCCGAGAAGGTCTACGAAAATTATTGGGGTTCGTCGGACGAAGTGCGCGCGCGGCCCGGTGTCTATGAAAGCCGGATCGTCGGACCCGAAGGCAAGCGGGTCCAGTTCATCATCCTGGACACGCGGTTTTTCCGTTCCGATCTCGTTACCATGCCCTATCGCGACCCCGGTCCGGCGCTTGGCTGGTATATTCCAACCACCGACCCGAATGCGACCGTACTCGGAACTGCGCAATGGGCGTGGCTGGCACAGGAATTGGCCAAACCCGCTGAACTCCGCTTCATCATTTCGTCCACTCAGGTCGTCACCGATGCGCACAATTTCGAAGGCTGGACGAATTTTCCGAAAGAGCGCGAACGCTTATATGCACTGCTCGCGGAAAAGCGCGTCGATAACGCGATCTTCCTGACGGGCGACCGGCATTCGGGTGGTTTCTATAAAACCAGCGCACCAGGTTTATCGAAACCGCTGTGGGACTTTACCGCAAGTTCGCTGAACATGGCGTTCGGTAAAGGGGATGGCGGAGAGCGGGAACCCGATCCCCGCCGCACGGGTGGCTTCTGGGGTATCCCCAATTTCGGTCAGATCGACATCGACTGGGCGGCAAAGACCGTGAAAATGAGCCTCCGCCGCGATGATGGCAGCGTCATCGAGGAGCAGGTGGTCACGGCGATCGATTGATCGCTGAATAATCGACTGCGACCACTTTCTCCATCACCGCATTGCGGATTTTGCGGGCGGTTTCGAGCGGTAGTGCAACCATTTCAAGCCTCCCGCCCGCTATCCCGAAGTGGAGCGACGCCAACCCCAGCATGCGGGCGATAGGTCCTTGCGCAATCTCAATGGTTTGCACCTTGATCTGCGGAGCAATGATCAAACTCTGCCGCCACCAGCCATTGCGAACATAAAGCTGCGACGCATCGGTAGCGTCACCATAACACCGCCACTCAAGCCACCAGATCGGCAGGAGCAACAACGGCACGAACAGCATGCGCGAGGCCATCGACAAGGGAGCATCGGCGAAGACCATCGTTGCGATCATCGCGACTATCATCGCCGCCACCAGCGCGAAAAAGCCGTTGAGCCACCAGATCAAACGCCCTTTGCGGAACCGTATCGAACTGTCGGGCGCCCCGATCGCAGCCGCGTTGGCAATCGGCCAGATCTCGGCCAGCGTCGCAAATGGCGCGGCGACGAAATTGCTCTCTTCCTTGCTGTCCTGCGCCAGGCTGACGAATTTCAGCGCATGCCAGCCGCGCCGTTTGCGGATCGGGCCCGTCTGGATGACCGCTGCCTGTACGCGATGCGAAGGCATGACGGCGTCGGTCAGGGTGAGAAGACCGCGGCGGCGGCGAAAACCCTTGGCAGTGCGATCGAGGCGAAAGCCATGCTCGCGGAGCATGGTGCGGATGACACCAGTCAAAAGACCGATGAAAATCAGCGAGCCCAGTGCGCCTGCCGCCAATATGAGCCGCGCGGTCCAGCCGATACCGTTGAGATCGTCGACCGACACGCCGCGTTTCTCCGCAAGGCCAATCCAGTGACTGATGTCCCACAGGTCGTACGGCAACAGGAAATCGAACTGTTGTGCGATACCGCCCAGGATCGCAAAAATGACGAGCGAAAAGGAGTAGAGACCGAAGGTGAAAACCCGATTGCCGTCCATCGCAAATATCGGAGGCATGTCGGCCTGATCATTCCCGTCGATTGCTTCGGCCTCCACCCACCCGGCTTTGCGGGCACGGACGACTTCGCGCAACCTGTCGGCCTCTTCGAGGCTCACAAAGCTAAGCTTCGCATCCTCACCCTCGCCGCCGCCGGTTTCGAACTTGACCTCTCCCAATCCCATGATCCGTGCCAGCGGCTTTTGCTCGATGCTGACATCCTGGATGCGCTCATAGGGGATCGAACGGGCGTTGCGGCTGAGCACACCGCTTTCGATCCGCACATCATGCTCGCCGACATGATAGCGAAATCGCAGCCAGCCGATCCAGCGGAAGAAGAAACTGAAAAACAGGATCGCGCCGACGGCGATCAACTGGATCAGCGGATTGTCGGTGCCGCGTGTACCGAAAAAAGCGGCAAAAATGGGGAAAACAAGCTGCGGCAAGCCGGTCACAAAACCGACGAACAGTCCTTTGATGTCGAGACGGTGGCCTTCTACATGTCCCGATCCGTTCGTGTCGTGCGAAGACGACACACCGTGCGATTGCGCACCGGCGACAGGCCTCTCGTCTTCGCTCGAGGCGAATTCCGGTGGGACGTGAGATGCGGTCAAATCACGTCCGCCCTGATCGCCGCACGAATTTGCTCCCGCATCGCCAGCGCATCGGCATGCGTCAGGCCGGGGAGCGCCACCGTGCTGTTATGGTTCCCTGCCGTGTGCACGGTCAATGTGGCCAGATCGTATCGGCGGTCGATCGGCCCCTGATCGACATCGATATGCTGGATCCGCCCGAAAGGCACGACTGTGTCGCGGTAGAACATGTAACCGCGCACAATGCGCAGACGATCAGGACCCGTCGTATAGCCCCAATGGCGATATTTGCGGGACGGGACGATGAAAGCCACGAAGACATAGAGCAACATAACGGGCACGATGATGCTGCCCGGCGGAAGCAACCTCGCCCCCTCAAGCACGCCAGCACCGATCACAAAGGGTAGCAGCCCGATCGCCGATGCTATCCGCGTTGCTGTAACCCAAGCGGGGTTGAGCGGGGTAAGTTCCGGCGCGGATTCTTCAGTCATACTATTGATATGAGATGGCTGTGTTGCATTGGCAAGACGGTAATTCCTCCCTGGCACGAGGAGGAGGATTAACGCGCCAACGCTTCCTCCGCTTCGGCCACCAGCTTTGCGATGATATCCACCACCGGCCGCTCCACATGCACCATGCCGACCGACTGTCCGGCCATGACCGAGCCATATTCGACATCGCCGTCGATCACCGCACGGCGGAGTGCACCGGCCCAATAATGCTCGATCTCGAGTTGCGCCGCTTCCATATCGATTTCGCCGCGGTCAAGCTTGCCCGCAACTTCGATCTGCTTCTTGGTAAACTCCTCGGTACCCTTGTTCTTCAGCGCACGGACGGGGATCACCGGTAGACGCGGATCGATCTGTACGCTGGCCACCGCGTCGCGGGCATTGGCGCGCAGGAAAGCCTGTTTGAAATTGGGATGGGCAATGCTTTCATGCGCGCAGACGAAGCGCGTGCCGAGCTGAACGCCCGCCGCGCCCATTTCGAGATAGCTGGCTATCAGCCCACCCCGCGCAATGCCGCCCGCAACGAAGATCGGCAATTGCTCGCCCAGTTCAGGCAGGATTTCCTGCGCCAGCACAGAAGTTGCCACGGGCCCGATATGCCCACCCGCCTCACTGCCCTCGATAATCAGCGCATCGACACCCGAGCGGGCAAACTTCTTGGCGAGCGTGAGCGCGGGTGCAAAGCACATGACCTTGGCGCCGCTGTCCTTGATCGTCTCGATACTGTTCTTCGGCGGCAATCCACCCGCGAGCACTACATGGCTGACATTGTGCTTTGCACATACCGCAATCAGATCGAAAATCTGCGGGTGCATGGTAATCAGGTTGACGCCGAAGTTGCGGATGGTCATCGCCTTGGTCGCGGCAATCTCCGCATCGAGCAGGTCCGGCGTCATGGCCCCGCAGGCAATCACGCCAAAGCCGCCAGCGTTAGAGATCGCCGAAACAAGATTACGCTCCGAGACCCAAGACATAGCCCCGCACATGATCGCGGTATCGCAGCCCAGAAATGCGGTGCCGCGTTGCATGAGGTGGGCGAGTTTAGTCATGAATGCCAGATTTCCAGTTTGAGACCCTCGATATCGGCGAAGTCGCTGCCGTTGGTTGTGATCAAGGTAAGATCATTGACCATTGCAGTAGCAGCAATCATGCGGTCGATTATCTTGCGACGGCTAAATCCCGCCTGGCTTACAATCCGGCCATAGACGGTTGCCATCGATGTGGAAAAATCGACTACCGGCAACCGGCGCAGCAACACATCCAGCGCACGCCGCCGGGAAACCGCGAACTCCGGATCGACATAGACGCCGCCTTCGAGTTCAACCCTGGTGATGGCCGAAATCTTGGGGCGAACTGGCAGCGCAGTGATTTTCGTGACCATGTCATTGCGGTCGTCACGCAGGTCGATGGCCACACATGTGTCGAGCAGGAAGGTCAAGGATCAATAAAGTCCCGGTCTATCGGGAAACTCTATCCGGCCGTCATTCGGATCGCCACCAATGGGGCCAATCTCACGAAGTTCGCGCGCGAGAGCCTTCAACTCCGCCTTTTCGTGTTCGAGGTCGATGATCGGCAGCAATTCGAACTTTCCACCATGTTCTACCAGTTCAAACTGATCGCCTGGCTTTATTCCAAAAGACTTTGGAACACGCAAGGCGACGCTATTTCCAGTCTTGAAAGCACTAATTTTTCGAGCAACATTCATTGGGTTGTATATACCGGATATACCTGCGGCCGTCAACTATTCCGCATCCAGCCCATAAGCCGTGTGCAACACGCGCACGGCGAGTTCGGTCTCATCCTCGTCGATCAACACACTGACCTTAATTTCCGAAGTCGAAATCGCCTGGATGTTGATCTTGCGGTCGGCCAAGGAGCTGAACATGGTTGATGCCACACCGGCGTGGCTCTTCATGCCGACGCCAACCACCGAAATCTTGGCAACCTTGGTGTCCGACAACAGGCGATTATAACCAATGGCATCGCGCTGGTTCTCGAGGATATCGGTGCAGCGAACGAGGTCGGCCTGCGGGCAGGTGAAAGTCACGTCGGTCTCGCCCTTGTCGCGACCGACATTCTGGATGATCATGTCGACGTTGATGTTTGCGTCGGCCAACGGCGCGAAGATGTGCGCCACAGCGCCGGGCCGGTCGGGCACGCGGGTCAGGGTGATTTTGGCTTCATTCTTGTCGGCGGCGATGCCGGTGATGAGCTGGCGTTCCACTTGGGCATTCTCCAATTCTTCGTCGGTCACGATCATCGTGCCTGGGATGCTGTCTGCGTCAGGGGCGTTTTCGTCGATGAAAGACGAAAGCACCTGGACGCGCACGCCTTCCTTCATGGCGAGGCCGACCGAGCGTGTCTGCAACACTTTCGACCCGACCGAGGCCAGCTCGAGCATTTCTTCATAGGTCACCGCCTTCAGCTTGCGCGCGCGGGCGACGATGCGCGGGTCGGTTGTGTAGACCCCGTCGACATCGGTATAGATATCGCAGCGGTCGGCCTTCACCGCCGCCGCAACCGCGACGGCTGAGGTGTCGGAACCGCCCCGGCCGAGAGTGGTCACACGGTTGTCGTCGGTCAAACCCTGAAAACCCGGAATAACCGCGATATTGCCAGCCTTCATTGACGCCAGCAGCTGACGGGTATCGATCGACCCAATCCGCGCCTTGGCATGGGCGTCATCGGTATGGATCGGCATCTGCCAGCCAAGCCAGCTACGCGCGCTGCAGCCAAGTGCCTGCAAGGTGATCGCGAGCAGGCCAGAGGTAATTTGCTCACCCGCCGCAACGACGACATCATATTCTGCCGGATCGTACAACGCGTTTGCCTCGCGGCAGAAATTTACCAGCCGGTCGGTGTCGCCGGCCATCGCGGAGACCACTACCGCAACTTCATCACCTCGTTCGGCCTGACGCTTCACCAATTGCGCAACACGGCGGATGCGTTCGGTCCCGGCCATCGACGTGCCGCCAAATTTCATTACTATACGTGCCATGAGATTCGGCTGGCCCCCCCAAAATCGGCTTTGTTGCCAATTTCGTGCCTGATAGGGACCGG
>JACVCM010000113.1 GCA_016742125.1 Sphingomonadaceae bacterium
CCACGCTACACCGTGGTTGGAGAGTATATTAAAAAGGGCCCCTGGCGGGCACGACACCGGGCCAGAGCTTGCACGCCGGCACGCACCGAATCAAGCTTCCCCGGCCCGCGTGCGAAACAGGCCGTGCCCGGCCCATTCGAACCTCGGTGGCAGCCGCAAATTTCCGCATCGTCGGAAAGCGCCGCAACGGCATCAATAGGGTTTAGCTGAGCGCCCCCGCCGCTCGCAAAGGCTTGCCCGAATATCAGAGCATCGCGAATGTCGCCGATATCTTCCTCTTTCCTGAGGAGGTCGAAATACCAGTTTCCATCGGCGGTATCGCCATAGAGCACGGCCCCGACAATCTTGTCTTCTTTGACAACCACGCGTTTGTAAACGCCGCGTGTCGCGTCTCGCAGGACGATGTCTTCACAGCCCTCGCTGCCAGAGAAATCGCCTGCCGAAAATACATCGATGCCGGACACCTTGAGTTTGGTGGAGGTCACGGAACCGCGATATGGGTTACTCTCCCTGGTCAGACCATCGGCCAGACTGCGGCACATATCCCACAGCGGCGCAACCAGGCCATAGACATTGCCGTCATGCTCTACACACTCGCCGACGGCCATGATGTCCGCATCGCTCGTCACCATATCGTCATCGACATGGATGCCCCGACCTGTGGCAAGCCCGGCGTCTTTGGCAAGCGTGAGATTGGGACGGATTCCCACCGCCATGACCACGATAGAGGCCGGAATTTCCCTTCCATCCTTCAGACGTACGCCCTCGACCTTGCCCTTGCCGTATATCTCGGCCGTGTCGGCCTGGGTCAGGATCGTTTGTCCGCGTTCTTCCAGCGCGCTTTTCAAGAGCCAGCCCGCCGCTTCATCCAGTTGCCGCTCCATCAGCGTCGGCATCAGGTGGATGACCGTTACATTCATCCCTCTGAGGCTGAGGCCGTGTGCAGCCTCAAGCCCCAGAAGGCCTCCTCCGATGACAACCGCATTGCCCCCTCGATTGGCTGCCTCCAACATGGCCCCGACATCATCCATATCACGGAAAGTGATGACGCCCGGCAAATCCTTGCCCGGCACTGGCATGATGAAGGGATCAGAACCGGTTGCAATCAGCAGCTTGTCATAGGTCTCCACCCGCCCCGATCGACTGGTCACGGTTTTGGCGACCCGGTCAATTGCCAGAACCGGGTCGCCTGCGGCCAGATCTAGACCGTTCTCGGTATACCAGTCATGGCCGTTGATAATGATGTCTTCGAAAGACTTTTCGCCCGCAAGCAACGGCGAGAGCATGATGCGATTGTAGTTGACCCTTGGCTCCGCACCGAAAATGGTGATGCGGAATTTGCCGGCGTCGCGCGCCAGTATCTCTTCCACGGCACGGCATCCGGCCATGCCGTTGCCAATGACGACCAGATGCGGACGGGGCCCGGGGTCAAGCATATTCACATCCTTCAAAGCGCATAATCGAGCTGCACCCAATATTTCTCGGTATCGACATCGCCCGCGAAATTTGCCGCGCCGGAACGGTTGTAATTCGCATATTTGGCCAGCAGGCTTATCTTTTTGCCGATCTTGAAACCGCCGACGACATTCCATTCGTCGCCATATTTCTGGTCCAGCCGGTCGGATTTATACTGATGCCACATGATGTTGAGGTTCAGCCCCGGCAGCGTTTTGAACTTGGTGAAATTGTACCCCGCGCCCAGATAGAGATCGCGGATGCCGTTTGGCGGCGTGGTCAGGAATTTGTCCGCAAAGCCGTTGAATTTGTGCAACGTCGCCAGTGGCGTCTGGAAGCTTGTAAAGGCGACGCCCGCGTCGGCGCCCAGCACTTCATAGCCTGCGGTCAGCTTGAAATCCTTGATCCCCAGTGTTGCTTCGCCCAACAGATAGTCGGCGCCGTAATCGTTCGGATTCCGGTTAAGATCGCTCTGCCGCGCATAACTGGCGATCAGGCCCAGTTTGGCTTTGCCGATTGGCAGGTTCGCATTGCCGCGCACACCAAATGTCTGGCTCGAATTGCGGAAATTCTGCACCGCCGCTTCGTCCTGATCGACCAGATAGGCAAAGCCCGTCAGCCCCCAGGTCTTCGCCTTGTACGACAGGTTGGCAAAGACATTGTCGCCCCCAATTGCACGTTGCCGCGCGCCGAAGCCCTCGCTACCCCAGATTGGACGCGTACTCCATGCATAGGTCAGGTCGGCCTTGACGTTCTTGATGCCGCTATATTCCACCCGCGCTGCATCGAAGGTCTGCTCGTTCTGCCGCCAAAGCACGGTGCCAACGAAGCGCTGATCATCAAGATTAATCCGTTGCCGTCCGGCAGTGATCACTGTTTTGGGTATGCCGGTATATTGCAGCTGGATGCGATTGATCTCGACCGTTTCAGGGTCGGCAACGATCGGAAAGGCAGTGTTGCCATTAAGGCCACTGTTGTAGCGCTCGGAAAGCGCCAGCGTTGCCTCCCCCTCGGCAAGCACGGCGAAGTCGCCCTTCTTTATCTCAAAACCGGCGCGCATCCGTAACGTCAGCGCGTCGGCTTCGCGCAATATTCCGTCCTGATCGACATTTTCGTAGCGCAACCGCGCTTCGACAATCGGTTTCAGTTTCGCCGTTTCGGCATATGCCGAAGTCGGGACAAGGGCGGCACTGGCGATCAGTGCAACGCGCAAACAGTTTTTCATGAAAAATACCCCTCAATTCTGTGATGTAATTGCCACGCGGCATCCTCAAACGCTGTTAGTCAGGCGGCCCGATCGAGCGGGTTGGTGTAACGCTCGTGCAGGAAATGAACGATCGCATGCCTCGCACGGGCATAGTCGGTCGTGTCGATGGCGCTCAGCCGTTCGCGGGGACGCGCCATCGTGACAACATGTTCTTCGCCAATGGTTGCAGCCGGTCCATTGGTCATCATCACCACCCGGTCGGCGAGCAGGATCGCCTCATCGACATCATGCGTGATCATCACGACCGTATTGTTGAGCTCCGCCTGAATGGACATTACAGCATCCTGAAGGCTGGCGCGGGTCAGCGCATCGAGAGCACCGAAAGGCTCGTCCATCAGCAACACGCGCGGTTCCATCGCGATCGCCCGGGCGATGCCTACGCGCTGCTTCATCCCACCCGACAGTTCGGATGGACGCTTCGCCAGCGCATGATCCATCTGCACCAGCGCCAGATTGTGGCGGACCCAGTCCCTGCGTTCGGCCTTGCTGGCCTTGGGCCTGGTTTTGTCGACAGCGAGGCGGACATTTTCCTCAACTGTCAGCCAGGGGAGCAAGGAATGGTCCTGAAAGATTACAGCGCGATCCGGTCCGGGTGTATCGACCACATCATTGTCGAGGAAAACGACACCGCGACTGGGCTTCACAAGGCCCGCGATCACATTAAGCAACGTCGATTTGCCACAGCCCGAATGGCCGATCAGCGCGACAAATTCGCCTTTCTGTATCTCGAGATCGACATCGCGCAGCGCGGTGAACTGGCCGAGCTTCGTCGGAAAGCCGACCTCAATTCCTTCAAGCGCGAGATAGGAACGTTTTTTCATGAGCGTTTCTCCTCAGGCTGTGCGGGCGACGCGGCGACCGATCCAGGCGACCAGACGATCCAGCGCAAAGCCGACCATGCCGATCCAGATCAGCGCGACGATGGTGTCGGAAAGAAGCGAGCTGTTATAGCTGTCCCAGATGAAGAAGCCGATGCCGGTGCCGCCCTGCACCATTTCCGCCGCGACAATCGCAAGCCAGCTCATGCCCACACCGATACGAAGACCGGTGAACATGTGCGGCACCGTGGCGGGCAACATGATCTTCGTGAAATATTCCAGCGGATTGAGTGAGAGGACCTTGGCGACGTTACGATATGTGGACGGGATATTCTGCACGCCCGTCGCGGTATTCAGGATAATCGGCCAGATTGCGGTGATGAAAATCAGGAAGATCGCCGATGGCTGCGCTTCCTGAAAGACCGCCAGACTGATAGGCAACCACGCGAGCGGCGGAACCGTTCGCAACACCTGAAACAGTGGATCGAGCGCGCGATAAGCGGTGACGCTCTGTCCGATCAATATGCCGAGCGCAACGCCGATAATGGCTGACAGGCCATAGCCCACCGCCAC
This sequence comes from Sphingomonadaceae bacterium, assembly GCA_016742125.1. GTDB lineage: Bacteria > Pseudomonadota > Alphaproteobacteria > Sphingomonadales > Sphingomonadaceae > Sphingorhabdus_B. The sequence goes on from JACVCM010000113.1 coordinate 4,114, forward strand.
ACGTTTCAGGCTGGTGATGATATGGCCGGCGACTCCGACATCGCCACCTTCAGCGATGCTAAGGCCACCATTGCCAAACTCGACGCCCTTGAATGGGTCGACGATCACTTCGTGGCTCTCAGCCCATATCCTGGTCGGGCTGGGAAGCGCCGCCCCGGGCCTGTCGGTTGCCACCTGCCATATCAGCAGCAGGACAATTATCATGATCAATGTCGGCAATATGCTGCCAGCAAAGGATTTCAGTTTTTCCACGGCAGGATGAAGAGGCTTTGGTGGCGAGGCAGTTGCATTTGACATTCTGGCCTTGGGGAGAAGGAATATCTTGGCGCTGGTTGGCTTTGCCCCAACCGAAACCGGCAAGGCTTCGGCAGTGGTCTCAATCAGCGATTGCGGTGCGGGTGGCATAGACTTCGCTCCTTAGGCCTTCTTGATGGCGAGGCTTTCGAGATAGGCAGCCGGGTTGCCCGGATCGAAAACCTTGCCGTCGAAGAATTTCTCCTGACCACGGCTGTCGTCGGTCGGGATGTCCGCTTCGGCAACACCGGCCAGTGCGGCAGCCTTGCGCCAGATGTCGGCGCGGTTGACCTTTGCAATGACGGCGGTCCGGTCGAGGTCGGCGGGCAATTTGCCCCAGCGCTGGTTCTCAACCAGGAACCACATATCGTGGCTCTTGAAGGGGAAGGAGGCATTGTCCGCCCAGAATTTCATGCGGAAGGGCGCATCCTTGATTTCACGACCGTCGCCCATTTTGAACAGCCCGGCCAAACGGTCCTTGATGTCGGCCGGGGGCACCTTCAGATAATCGCGACCGCCGATGGTTTCGGCCATCTTGTCGATATTCTCGCGCTTGTCGCACCACTGCTGTGCCTCAATGATCGCGGCGGTCAATGCCACAGCCGCCTTGGGGTGCTTCTCGATCCAGTCGGACCGCATGGCAAAGCTCTTTTCCGGGTGATCCTGCCATAGTTGGCCGGTGGACACAGCGGTGTAGCCTATATTCTGCGCGACGAGTTGCGCGTTCCAGGGCTCGCCGACGCAGAAAGCCTCCATCGTCTTGGCCTTCATATTGGCGACCATTTGCGGTGGCGGGATCGTGATCAACTCGACATCACTTTCGGGGTTGATGCCGGCGGCCGCCAGCCAGTAGCGGATCCAAAGATCGTGAGTGCCGCCGGGGAAGGTCATCGCCATGGTAATCTTGCTGCCGCCCGCCTTCTTGTCGGCAATAATCGCTTTCATCTTTGCCGCATCGAGATCGGCCTTTGCCGCCAGATAAGCTTTTTCAACCGAAATGCCCTGGCCGTTAGTGTTCAGCCGGGCGAGAATGCTGATCGGTGTCGGCTTGCCGTTGCTGCCGAGTGTCAGAAAATACGGCATCGGCGTCAGGATATGCGCGCCGTCAACACCGCCCGCGCCAGAACCCAGCGCCAGATTGTCGCGCGTGGCGGCCCAGTTGGCCTGCTTTGCCACCTGGACATCCGGCATGCCGTATTTGGCAAACAGCCCAAGCTCTTTTGCCATAATAAGCGGCGCGGCATCGGTCAGTGCGATGAAACCAAGCTTTGCGGTTTTGGTTTCAACATCGCTGGGGACAGCAACTTTCTCACTTTTGTTTCCATCGCCGCCGCCACAAGCCGCAAGAAGTGCGGTCATCCCCAGAGTACCGGCACCTATCAATACGGAGCGGCGTCCAACACTGGATTCAACCCCTTGCTTGTCTTCATTTCCCATGACTTTACCCCTTTTTCAGATGCACAAAAGCCGCCCACGAACGGGACCGCTATCCCGGACGTGTGGCGGCGTTGCCTGTGTTGAATTGGTCGCCGCTCTGGTCGCTCCGTTGCGTCCCGCGGCTATTTCAAAAAGGGCTACCCTGCCCGTTGATTCGATAATTGGGCGATTCTGCCTAATATGCAAGCAAAATATTGCGCTGCACAACCTTTGCCTAAATTTTGATCAAACTCGGCTGTTTTGGAGCATGGTGGCATAGGCGTCGGGATCGAAGCTTTGGCCGTCAAAAAAATTGTCTGCACCGAGAATCAATCGGCCCTGAATGCTGCCAACACCCGTTGGTGTGCTTATCCCGCCCTCCAGTTTGGAACTCGCCCCGGGTAATGTCGCGCCAACTGTAGCGAGCGCTGCCCGATAAATATCCGGACGAAATACTGCCTGCGCCGCAAGATAATCCTGAATGTCCGGTTTGACATGCCCTGCAGCCGCCATTTGCGCGTAGAGCCAGGCCGCCTGGCTGGTCCAGGGAAAATTGGCAGCTTCTCGATGTTGAAACATGAAATCCGGGATGTGCACCGGCTCATGCCCCTTGGCGAACAGCACGCGATCCTGAATCACCCGATTGATCGCAGCTGCCGACCCATCAAGATATTTGGGTAGGGCCAGTATCTCAGTTATCGCCGCGACCTGGTGGGGATCAACAAAAGCCTCTCCGGCGCGATAGAGCGCACGTAGCAATCGATCGAAAAGCTCCCGCTCCGCCTCGATCCGCTCTTGCTGGACTGCGAGCACTTTTTCCACGCCACGTCGCCATATCTGGGAAGTTGTTGCAACGACCACACCAACGCCGCGTTCGACCGCAACGCTATTCCAGGGCGCACCGACGCAGATGCCGTCGACCTCGCCTGCCGCCAAGGCATCCGCTGCAAAAGGCGGGGCAATCGTGACGATCGATACATCCTCCTCATCGCCAATGTCGCACCCCTTGAGCCAGTAACGCAGCATGTAGTTGTGACTGGAATAACGGTGGACCACGCCCAGGCGCAGGACGCGGCCGGATTTGCGACGCTCCTGTATCACTTCGCGTAACTTTGCGCCGACGGCTTTGATGTCCCCCGGACTGCCAATCTTGGTTACACGTGCCGCGAGATCGGGGGTCAAGGTAATCGCGTTACCATTGAGTCCGAGCACAAAGGGCACGGACAGAGGCACAGCAGGTCGCGCGAGCCCCAATGTTGTCGAAATCGCCAGCGGTGCCACCATATGCGCTGCATCGCTGTGGCCATAGAGCAGTCTGTCTTGCACCGTCGCCCAACTCAGGTCGCGCACCAGCTGCAGTTCAAGCCCTTCCGCTTCGGCAAAGCCCAGCTCGTGCGCCAATATTGGCAGCGCCGCATCGACAAGGGGCAAGAAACCTATGCGCAACCGATCCATCTAAATGTCCCCAAGCAATTTTTCGGCGGTCAGCAGCGCGTCCGCGACCTCGCCGATCTTGCGCCCACTGTCCATCGCGGCCTTGCGCAGTGCCGCATAAGCGGCGGGTTCATCGATACCGCGCTTTTTAATCAGCAGTTTTTTGGCAGCATCGACGGCATTGCGTTCGGCCAGCGCGGACTTCGCTTCGTCGAGTTCGGCACGCAACCGCGAAAAGGCGTTGAACCGTCTGATCGCCACGTCGAGAACCGAACGGATTCGCTCCGGCTTCATCCCGTCCACGACATAAGCCGACACCCCTGCGTCGATTGCAGCTTCGATCGAACGGTCGTCTGCCTGATCAACAAACATGGCGATTGGCCGCGCAATCGCCCGCGATACGGCGAACAATTCTTCAAGTTCGTCGCGTCCGGGATTGGCGAGATCGATCAACACCACATCGGGCGACAGTTTTTCGATTGTTGCAACCAGCCCGCTGCGCTCGGTCAACACTGTGACATCGGTCAGCCCCGAGGCGTTAAGCCCCTCGGCAATGACGGCAGCACGCGCCGGACTCTCGTCAATTATTGCGATGCGCATGGAAATCGATCATGGTGCAGTGCAACATAATAAGCCTGCAATTACAAGCAAGCCTGTTAAGAGTTTGCCTGCAATTTTGCCAGAATCCGTTCGGCGTCGAGCAGATCCTGGTTCGTATTGACGTTGAAAAATGGGTCGAATGTGGTCACTGGCCATTGCACCGCCCGATAGCCAACG
>JACVCM010000019.1 GCA_016742125.1 Sphingomonadaceae bacterium
AATATGGCGGGAATTGACTGGGTGATGCGGCTCTGGCACAGGATTTTGCTGCCGATGTCGTGTTGCTGAAGGCGGTGGGCATCAATCCGGTCGTCGTGCATGGCGGCGGACCGCAGATCGGCGCAATGCTCAAGAAGCTCGGCGTCGAAAGCGAATTTGTCGACGGGCTTCGCGTCACCGATGCGGAGACGGCCAAGGTTGCCGAAATGGTATTGTCGGGGGCGATCAACAAGGAACTGGTCGGCTGGATCAATGCCGCAGGCGGCAAGGCATTGGGTATTTCGGGCAAGGATGGCGGCTTTGTCACGGCAACCAAGGTGCAGCGTACGCAGAAGGACCCCGACAGCCATATCGAGCGTAGTATCGATCTGGGCTTTGTCGGGGAGCCTGAGACCGTCGACCGCAGCGTTATCGACACGATCAGCGCGGCGGGCATGATCCCCGTGATCGCGCCAATCGGCGTGGGCGAGGATGGCCATACCTACAACATCAACGCCGACACGATGGCGGGCGCGGTCGCGGGTGCGCTGGGGGCTTCGCGGCTATTCCTGTTGACCGATGTTGCCGGCGTGCTCGACAAGTCGGGACAGTTGCTCACTGACCTCGACCCTGCCGCCATAGCCCAGTTACAGGCAGACGGGACGATCAAAGGCGGGATGATCCCGAAAATCGAAACCTGCGTCAATGCTGTAAAGCACGGCGTCGAAGGCGCGGTCATCCTCGACGGTCGCACGAGCCACGCGATGCTCATCGAAATGTTCACCGTGAAAGGCGCGGGGACGCTGATTCACAAATAACTGTTATAGCCTGTTGATACAGCGCCCGTGCTCGGCTAATCGCTGGGTCCTGTTTCACCGGAGAAAAGCATGCTCCTCGCGCTTATTTCGATCCTTGGCTATCTGATGACCATTCTTTCGACCGTGGTCATCGTGCAGTTCATCCTGAGCCTTCTTCTCGCCTTCAACGTCGTAAGCTTGTCGAACAATTTCGTCGCCTCCATATGGCATGCGCTCAACATGATCCTCGATCCCTTCCTGAAGCCGATCCGGAAGATCATGCCCGACACCGGCATGATCGACTTTTCGCCGATGGTACTGCTTATCGCCCTGCGCATTGTCCAGATGCTGCTGATCGGCCTCGCCAACGACATCGCCGCAGCCGGGATGTGAGTTCGGACAAAATCATCGATGGCAAGGCTTTCGCCGCCGGATTGCGGCAGCGTGTTGCCTCGGCCGTTCCGGCATTTGTCAAGGCGGCAGGGCGCAAGCCCGGGCTTGCGGTGGTTCTGGTCGGTGACGATCCGGCGAGCCAGGTCTATGTAGGATCGAAGAAAAAGGCGACGGTCGAGGCGGGAATGGAAAGCTTCGAATATCGCCTTCCGGATAGCGTTTCGCAAGGCGAGTTGATAACATTGGTGGAGCAGTTAAACGCCGATGACGGCGTCGATGGCATACTCGTCCAGCTGCCGCTACCTTCGCACATCGACGACAAGGCGGTGATCGCGGCCATCGATCCGGCCAAGGACGTCGATGGCTTCCATGTCGTCAATGCCGGGCGGCTGGCAGTGGGTGAGGACGCTTTTGTCCCCTGCACGCCATTGGGTTGCCTGATGCTGCTGAAGGACCGGCTGGGCGACCTGTCTGGAAAGAATGCGGTCGTGATCGGTCGTTCGAATATTGTCGGCAAGCCGATGGCGCAATTGCTGCTCGCGGAAAATTGTACCGTCACTATCGCGCATAGCCGTACGGAGGACCTCGCCGATGTCGTCCGCCGTGCCGACATAATAGTGGCTGCCGTGGGGCGGCCGGAAATGGTGAAAGGCGACTGGCTAAAGGATGGCGCGATCGTGATCGACGTCGGCATCAACCGGCTTGCACCCACTGACGGTGAGCATAAGGGACGCCTTGTGGGAGACGTTGCCTTTGACGAAGCGCTGGGGCATGTTGGCGCGATTACGCCCGTACCGGGAGGTGTCGGTCCCATGACGATAGCCTGCTTGCTTCGTAACACATTGGTTGCCGCCCACCGGCGTGCCGGGCTGTTGGCACCAGAGGGATTGTGACGTCATGAATCGCCTTTTTGTGACACTCGCCGCGATAACCCTCTCCGCTTGCGCGGCTGGACCGGGTGGCCCACCTGGTTTCCAACCGAGAATAGCAACACCCAGCGCGATCATCGCCGCCGAAATTGCTTTCAACCGCCTCGCACAGGAAAAGGGTCAGTGGACGGCGTTCCGCGAAACGGCGGCAAAGGACGCGACGATGTTCGTGCCGCAACCGGTCCTGGCGCAGGAATGGCTGAAGGGGAGGGCAAACCCGGTGCAATCGGTGAAATGGCAGCCGCACAAGGCGTTCATGTCATGCGATGGCAAGACCGGTGTCACCACGGGTGCGGCGCAATGGCCCGATGGGCGCCACGGCTATTTTACGACCGTCTGGCAACTGGATCAGCGCACATCTGACGATCTTGGCGAATGGCGCTGGGTTCTCGACCATGGCGACTTCATCGACAGCCCGCGGGAGGCGCCCGAATTTGTCGAAACAGGGGTTGCCAGCTGCAAGGGCCGCGCACCTGCCGCCCTTACCGCACCGACCGAAGGCGCCAGGATGAAGACAGGCTTCTCGCGCGATCAGACGTTGAGCTACACCTGGGTAGTTCAACCGGACGGTACGCGAACCTTCGAAGTGAAGCTGTGGAATGGTGAGACGGCTGACACCGTCATCCTCGACCGGGTTACCGCCGCCAGATGATCGATCTGTTCCTCTCGGCCTTCATCACCTTCTTTGTCGTCATCGATCCGCCGGGCTGTGCGCCGATTTACGCCAGCCTGACCAAGGGCGCGACCGCGGCGCAGCGGCGCAACATGGCGCTGCGCGCAAGCTTTGTTGCAGCCATCATCCTGCTGATATTTGCGCTGTTCGGCGAACAGTTGCTCGGCGCGCTGCATATAGAACTCAACAGCTTCCGCATCGCGGGCGGAATCATGCTGTTCCTGATTGCCATCGACATGGTGTTCGAAAAGCGCACCGAACGTCGTGAGGAGCGGGCCCAGAAAATCATCGACACGCCGGAAATCGAAGATGTCTCGGTCTTCCCGATGGCCATGCCGATGATTGCCGGGCCGGGATCGATCGCATCGGTCATGCTCCTGATGTCACAAAATGATGGCGTAGAGCGTGCCGGCGTCATTTTGGCGGCGCTGGGTGCGGTTCTCATACTCACGTTGCTCGCCTTGTTGGCAGCAGGTCCGATCATGCGTGTATTGGGAGCAAAGGCAGAAGCAGTCATCACCCGCCTTCTGGGCGTTCTCCTCGGCGCGCTGGCGGCACAGTTCGTGATCGACGGTTTGCGTGCGAGTTTCGCTGGCTGAGTTTACTGCAGCGTGACACGGTCTTCCGACCCGTCATGCCGACCGAAAAACTGCATCAATTGGACAATCAGGTCGGCTCGCACCGATAGCCCCCTTGCCTCCAGCAGCGCCTGTTTTGCCGCATAGTCGAAGGGTGCAATCTGCGCGATTGCGTTGACCAGCGAATAGTCGTCGAGTTGCCCCACCGCCGCCCAGTCGACGGCATAGCCCTGCACATCGGCAAAACGCCGCGATTCGATTTCCAGCGAAGCACGTTCGGCAATCGAGAGCGCATCGGCGGCCTCGTCTTCCTCCCACAACTCGGCCTCAACTTGGCGAAAAGTCGTTGCGACCTCCAGCTCCTTCAGGATCGTGAAGCGCTGCAACCCCTCCAATATGATGTTGTAGCGCCCGTCGTCCATCGCCTCGACATCGCCGATCCGGCCGAGGCAGCCGACTTCGAACAAGGGCGGGTTGCCCCGCTCATTGCTTCCCGGACCTTTGGGCTGCACCATCCCGATCATCCGGTCGCGGGCAAGGCTGTCGCCCACCATGTCGCGATAGCGCGGCTCGAAAATATGCAGCGGCAACTGCATCCCCGGGAACAGAATCGCGCCCGTCAGCGGGAAGATCGAGATGCGGCGCACCGTCATCCGAACAATATGGCCGATAATTTGCGCCGGGTCGCCGCCACCCATGGATCTTCCAGCCCGATCATCGCGAATATCTCCAGCAGGCGCGCCTTTGCAGCGCCGTCGTTCCAGTCACGGTCGGCGGCGATGATATGCAGCAGCGCATCCGCAGCGGCATCGCGCTCCCCCGCCGCCATCAGCGCATTTGCCAGCTCTAACCGCCTGGCATGGTCTTCGGGCTGCGCCTCGACAGCGACTTTCAGGGCAAGCAGTTCGTCAGGCGCCACCGCCGCGGCAGCAATGCTCAGAACCGAAGCTGCCCTCTCCATTGCCGGGTCCGCGCGCACCGCATCGTCAAGGCTGTCGAAAATAGCCTGCGCCTCGTCATGACGGCCAAGCGCCGCGAGCGACCGGATCATTCCTGAAAGCGCGCCCGGATGGTCGGGTGCCAGCGCAATCGCATCGGCAAACAGGCCGTAAGCCTGCTCTGCGCCGTCATGCTCCAGCAACTCTTCGCCGGCCTCAAGCAGGGGCGCGATTTGCGTTGCCGGATCAGGCGTGCCACCGCCAGCCGCCACCGGCAATTTTTCGAGTAGCTGATCCAGCATCTGCTTCAATTGGGCTTCGGTCCGAGCGGGCGATAGGTCCGCCACCGGCTGCCCCTGAAAAATGGCATAGACGGTTGGAATCGAGCGAACCTGAAACTGGGAGGCAATGAATTTGTTTTCGTCGACATTGACCTTTGCCAGCATCACGCCCCGGTCGGCATAATCCGCCGCGACCTTTTCGAGTATCGGGGTCAGCTGCTTGCAGGGGCCGCACCATTCGGCCCAGAAATCGAGAATCACAAGTTTGTCCATGGACGGCGACACGATGTCGGCGCGGAACTGTTCGACTGCTTTCTGCTCTTCGGTGGTCAGGCCCATCGTTGCCAAAATCATTCTCCGATAGATTCGTTTGTGCTCCTATGTGGGCAAAGCCTTTGATTTCACAATACAGGCAATCCGAACTGACGACAAAAACAGCACATTTGGGGCTTGCGGGGCGATATACCCCATGCTAACGGCGCGCCTCACCCGCTGGAACCAGACGATTCCAGCCGCCAGAGCGGGCGTAGCTCAGGGGTAGAGCACAACCTTGCCAAGGTTGGGGTCGAGGGTTCGAATCCCTTCGCCCGCTCCAGTTTTCAGTTTCTTGCAACCATTCGAAGGTGCTCAGGCGCCACGTATCATCGTGCTTTTTGCAAGGCGATAGGCCAGACCGGGCAGGCCGCCATAGTTCGCGCGATGATAGGCGGAATCAACACCCAGCTGCGCAGACAGGCGGCGGTGCGCCTCGCCGAGCGCGTGATAGGGAACGCTGGGCAACAGATGGTGCAATGCGTGATAACGCAGCCCGACAGGCGCCCACAGCGCGGGCAGCAATGCCGGTGGGGGCACGTTGACGCTGTCCAGGAACTGTGCGGTCACACTTAACGGCTCGCCGTCATTCTCCCACAAATGCGCCACCAGCGTACGCACCTGATTCAACACCGCCACGGCAGACACAATGGCGAGAAAAATCAGGAAAGCGTTTAGCGGTATGAAGCCGGTGAACACGCCGGTGAGCAACGCAATCGACCAGATGCTGGCTGCTGCTTCCTGCCAAATCCAGTTCCGCCTGGCTTCACCCTCGGCAGGACGACGGCGGAAAGTGGGGTTGATAACCAGACCCGAATAGCGTTCTACCACGAGCCTGCGGAGCGGCGGGATAAGCAGCGAAAGCGGGGCCAATATGGCATTGCGGACCAGCAATGCGACGGGCGCGAGCAGCGATACGAGGATGAAGACCGGCAAGGTCCAGGGTTTCATCAATGCGAGCGGAAGATATTCCGGATCCTGGTCGGTTCCGTAACGCGTACGCGCGTGATGCAGGTTGTGAATGCCTTCGTACATATATGACGGGACAAGCAACGGCACGCCGATCACGGCATTGAATCCGAAGCGGAAGCCGGGGACTGTGCTATGCTTCATATGGGTGACTTCGTGGATAAAGCCGCCCGCGCGATACAGCGCCAATACGGAAACGACACCAGCGAGCAGCTGCAGCCAGGAGGGCGTGCCCCATATGGCGACGGCCAGGGTTGCATAGCCGACCAGTGCGGAACCCAGGAAATCGGCCCAATAGATATGCGGCTTTGCAGTACCGAGATCGCGCGTGAGCTCGGTCACTGCGCGCAGCATCGCCTTGTCATCCGGCACTTGCTTCAGCCTTTGCGCGCGTTCAGCCACTTCATCGCCAACGGGGCGTTCATGTGCTGTCCGAAGCGGGGAGATGGTCATTTCGCTCATTTCAAACCTTGCAGCCATTCTAACATAAGCCTGCCAGATAGGCACCCGTCATGGCGATATCATGGCAAGAAAGACCAATTGTGGCGCGTTTCTTCCCATCAGGCTAATTCATGCAATCGATTGTTGTAATTTGACCAGAGCGCCTATAGGGACAGCATTCACTTAGGGGACCCAACGTTAGATGTCATTTCCAGCGAATATCTCTGTCGATGGCCTGGATGTCGCGGCATCCCGTTGGACGGCGGACCATGTCGCTGCAATTGCCTTGCAACCCCTGCCGCAGGCGCCCTTGATCGATGCCGTTCATGCGAACCCGCTGTTACCCGGACATGATCTGTGGGATCTGTGGCCGGTGCAAAACTGGGATGGGAGTGTCGCGGCCTTTTCTGGCGGCGAACTCTGGATGATCTTGTCCGCACCCCGGTTGGCAGACCCCGACATGCGGCATGATATGGCGCGCATCCGGTTGTTCTTCCGGCGCAACCGGTTGTGGCAGGATTGCGGCTTGCTGTTTCCGGACGATCTGAACCCGGGCACGCGGGAGTGGTCCGGCTCGGCTCGATATGATGCTGCGCATGGTGCGATAACGGTGTTTTTCACCGCATCGGGACGGCGCGGGGAAGCGCCGCTCAGCTTCGAGCAACGGCTCTTCCTGACCACAGGTCTGCTGGACCTGTCAGGGGATGTTCCGACCATTTCCGACTGGTCGTCAGCAAGGCAGATCGCACCGAATGACGGAAGTCTCTACGTCGACGTGCGGCTTGAACAGGGTGTGCCCGGCAATATCAACGGATTTCGAGATCCATTCTGGTTCTGCGACCCGGCCGACGGTCGGGCCTATATCATGTTTACCGGGTCCCAGGCCGGTTCGGCACATAGTCATAACGGGGTCGTCGGGTTGGCGCGCGCGCGCGACGGGGATGGCGACGAACATTTCGACCTGCTGCCTCCGCTGATCAGCGCGGATGGCGTCTGCAACGAAATGGAGCGCCCGCATCTCCTCATCCGGGATGGCCTATATTATGTGTTCTGGTCGTCGCAAAATTCGGTGTTCGCGCCAGATGGGCCAAAAGGGCCCAGCGGACTTTATGGGATGGTCGGACCGTCGATTTTCGGACCTTATGAACCGCTGAACGGGTCCGGTCTTGTTATCGCCAATCCCGCCGCCGAACCAAAGCAAGCCTATTGCTGGCAAGTCCTCGACACATTGGACGTCTATAGTTTCATCGACCATTGGGGTTTGAACGGGCGCGATGTCAGCGCCGATCCGGTCTTGCGGCGACAGCAATTTGGCGGCACCATTGCACCCGTGTTGAAAATTGCAATCGACGGGAAAGAGACGCGCCTGATGGGCAAGGTATGAGCGAGCGGCTATTCGGGTGCATCGAAGCGGGCGGGACCAAATTTGTTGCGGGAATTGTGGCAGCGCCCGATGATATTCGGGAAACGGCGCGGTTCGATACAAAATCCCCGGACGAAACGATCGGAGCCACGATTGCCTGGTTGCAGGAGGCAGTGGACCGGCATGGGGCGCTGACGGCGATTGGCATTGCGAGTTTCGGGCCGCTCGAACTCGATCGACGGGCAACAAATTGGGGCCATATTACCCGCACAACCAAGCCGGGCTGGAGCAATTGCGATTTCGCCGGACGCGTGGTGCGCGCTTTCAGCCTGCCGGTCGGCTTCGATACAGACGTGAACGGTGCTGCGCTGGCTGAATCGCGATGGGGCGCGGGGCGGGGCCAGAATATGTGCGTCTACATCACCATCGGGACCGGTATAGGCGGCGGCGCAATCGTCGACGGCAAGCCGTTACATGGACTGACGCATCCCGAGATGGGTCACATCCGTCCTCCGCGTCATCCGGCCGATCTCGATTTTGCCGGCATCTGTCCTTTCCATGGCGATTGCCTCGAAGGTCTGGCAAGCGGCCCGGCGATCAAGGCGCGATGGGGAACCTCGCTATCGGAACTGGCACCCGACCATGCGGCACATGATATCATCGCCTGGTATCTCGCGCAGATGGTGGTGACCTTGCAGTCCATCATGGAGCCGGGGCGTGTGATATTGGGCGGCGGCGTCATGGGAACGCCGGGACTGATCGGCCGGGTGCGCGAACGGACGGAGTTTCTAGGTAAGGGATATTTCAGGGGCAGGGCCCAAGACATCATCGTCCCGCCTGCGCTCGGCGACAAGGCCGGGCTGCTGGGCGGGCTCGCGCTGGCGCTGGACGTCTAGCTAGATTGGCGCACTACCAGTTGCGGATCGAGTACAACCGACTCGGTCTGCTCACCTGCAATGCGTCGGAATAATATGTCGATGAGATGCCGTGCACCGGCTCCGATATCTTGTCTGACGGTGGAAAGCGGCGGCACGGTCTGGTTTGCAAAGGGCAGATCGTCATAGCCAACAACATGAACCTCCCTTGGCACGGCTACCCCATGTTCGGACAAGGCGCGAAGCGCGCTCATAGCAGTGACGTCCGAAGCGGCGACGATGCCGTTGGGGATAGCGCTGCTTTCGTCGAGCCACTTGCTGATGGCCGGATGCGAATCCTCGGCGGTTAGGTGGACAGGTAATATGCTCAGCCGATCAAGCAGACCCGCTTCACTCAGCGCTCGCTTGCATCCTTTGAGCCGCTCGGAAATTTCAGGTGCAATCGCATCGCCCAGAAAGGCAAAATTGCGGCAACCGCGTTCAATCAGGTGGCGAGTCGCCATCTCGCCGCCTTTCAAATTGTCTGAACCCACCGAGCAATGCACCTGGCCGTCGAGCTTCGCACCCCATGCCACCATCGGCTGATAACGACTGGCAACGCGATCAATCACTTCAAGCTGGTCGGATTGGCCGATCAGGATAACACCATCGACCCGGCCCGAGTCCACCACCCGATTAAGCCAGTCAGGATCCTTGGGGATGACGCGCGACAGTAGCAGATCGTGCCCGCGCTCGGTAAGGCCATCGGCAAGATGACCCAGCATGGTAATGAAAAAGGGATCGGAAATATGCTGACCGACATCATGCCCCATTGGGATGAGCACGCCGATGGCACCAGCTCGTTTGATCCGAAGATTCCGCGCCATGACGTTCGGACGAAAATCATGTTCGCGTGCCAGTTCCTGAATGCGCTCACGCGTTTTTTTGGCGATGAGCTGAGAGTCAGCCAGTGCCCTTGATACCGTGCCGGGAGAAACACCCGCCAGTCGCGCCAAATCCGTTATGTTCCGGACCCGCCCCTGTTTGTCCATTTCCGCTCCTTTATCCCTCTATGTGCGGTTGATTCGTCGCTATGGCAAGAGGCAAACACGGCGTCGTGAACGCGTTTTGCAATCGATTGTTGCATTATCCCCCTTACGCGTTAGCATCTAACGTCGCAAGCGGTGGAAGGTTCCATCGGGGAGAGGAAAATGAGCGAAGCCGTCGCGAAGCCGCATTTGTCGCTGTCCAAAATCCTGCAAATGAACCTGGGGTTTTTGGGCCTGCAGTTCAGCTTCGGTCTGCAGCAGGGGAATATGGCACCCATCTACTCCTATCTGGGGGCCGAGGAGGCGTCGCTCCCTATCCTGCAGCTGGCCGGGCCGATAACCGGCCTGGTTATCCAACCGATCGTGGGGGCGATGAGTGACCGGACCGATTCGAGATGGGGACGTCGAACGCCTTATTTCGTCATTGGCGCGATCCTGTGTTCGCTCGGCCTGTTCTTCATGCCGCTGTCGCAAAGCATATTGATGGCGGCCAGCCTGCTGTGGATCCTAGACGCAGGCAACAATATCACGATGGAACCTTATCGTGCCTATGTCAGCGACCGGCTCAACGAAGATCAGCACAATGTCGGCTTTCTGACGCAAAGCGCCTTCACCGGATTGGCCCAATGTCTGGCATTGGGCACACCCGCCCTGCTGGTCGGGCTTTTCGGAATCAATAAGGACGCCCTCGGCGCGAACAATATCCCCGATACCGTCTATATCGTTTTCACTATCGGTGCGGTGCTGTCGCTGTCGACGATATTATGGTCGGTAATCCGCGTTCCCGAGCTGCCGCTGACCGAACAACAAAAGGCCGACATAGCTGCGCAGCCCAAAACCACTGCGGCAACCATCCGCGAAATCGGGGACGCCATCCGCGAAATGCCCACACCGATGCGCAAACTCGGCATCATGATGCTGTTCCAATGGTATGCGATGGGCATTTACTGGACCTATGTCACCTATTCGATCGCGCGATCGGTGTACAATAGCAGCGAGCCGCTGAGCGACGGCTTCAGAAGCGCTGTTCTGGCCAACGGTACTATGGCCGCATTCTACAATGCCGTGGCCTTCGTCGCCGCGCTGGCGATGATGCCGGCGATCCGCAAGCTCGGCCCGCGCAGGGTGCACGCTCTGGCGCTGGTGGCAGGCGGATTGGGGATGCTGGCCATCCCGCAAATGACCGAAACCATGTGGCTGTTTCCCGCGGCGGTCGGTGTCGGCATTTGCTGGGGCAGCATAATGGGTACCCCTTATGTCATGCTCGCAAGCTGCATCCCGCCGCGCCGTACCGGCGTATATATGGGGATTTTCAACATGATGATTGTCATCCCCATGCTGTTGAACGCGGCAACATTCCCTTTTTACTACGATCCCTGGCTTGGCGGCGATGCCCGAAATGCGCTGATGCTGGCGGGCGTATTGCTGGTGTGCGCGGCCGTGGCGGTGATGCAGGTCCGGGACAGCGAACTCGGGACAGTAGCAGCCGTGGCGTAATTGCCACATAGAATAAAATTGCGAAAGATAATGCAAAGGATTGCAGAAAAATTCTTGCAAACGTTTTCCAGAAGTCTATCAGGGGGCGTCGAGGAGCGTAAAAACGCGGCCCGCTTTTTAGGATTTAGGGGAGGATGATATGAAAATATCCCGTTTCAACAGACATGTATCCGCATTGGCGCTCTGCGCTGCTTTTTGCGCGATCCCTGCCCATGCGCAGGATCACGCTGCGGCGCCCGAAGACGAAGCATCATCGCTCGACGAAATTGTGGTGACTGCGTCGGGCCGCGACCAAACCAAGATCGAAAGCTCGATTTCGGTTACCAGCATCGACGCGCAACTCATTCAGGATTTCCAGCCAAGTTCCGAAGCCGAAGTCTTCAAGCTGCTCCCGGGCATTCAGGTCCCCGGAACATCCGGACCCGGCGGCAACTCCAACATCGCAGTACGCGGGCTTCCGGTCGCCACGGGTGGCGCGCCTTTCGTGCAATTGCAGGAAGACGGCCTGCCCGTCGTGCTGTTCGGTGATATCCAGTTCGGCAACAACGACTATTTCACCCGATTCGACCCCTCGGTGGCGAATATCGAAGCCGTTCGTGGTGGTTCGGCCACGACGTTCGCGTCGCAGGCGCCGGGTGCAGTTATCAACTATATCAGCAACTATGGTGCGCAAGAAGGCGGCTATATCGAGCTGCAAAAAGGCGTCGATTACGACCAGACGCAGCTCAATTTCCGCTATGGCGGTGGGCTGACCGACAGTATGAATTTCCACGTCGGTGGCTATTTCAAGCGCGGTCGCGGACCGCTCAATGCCGGGTACAATCTGTCGGACAGCATTCAGGTGAAGGCTAATATCACCAAGGAATTCGGTG
This sequence comes from Sphingomonadaceae bacterium, assembly GCA_016742125.1. Taxonomy (GTDB): domain Bacteria; phylum Pseudomonadota; class Alphaproteobacteria; order Sphingomonadales; family Sphingomonadaceae; genus Sphingorhabdus_B. Next base: position 11,926 of record JACVCM010000019.1, read on the forward strand.
ACGGCAAAGGCTATTTCCGCCTGCTTTTCAAATATGCCGATACGCAGGAACCCAATTATACCGGCGCGCCGGCGCTCGCCACCATCAGCGGCGGCAAGGTTAGCAACGTAAAGGCTTTCCCGGGCTTCGACGGACGCAAGGACACCAACTATTCGAAGTTCAACCAGGATTTCCTGATCTACAACCGCGAAGGCCAGCTTGAGCGGGTCAAGATGGACGGGATCACCACAAAGCAAAAATCGATCGGCGCACAATTCCATTATGAACTGAGCGATAATTTCAGCGTCGACAACAATGCCCGCTATTCGGATATCAGTGGTGGCTTTGCCTCGCCGTTCCTTGGCATTGCAACCCGCGCGAGCATAATTGGTTCGACGGTGAATGGACGTGTCGTACAGGCCATCCGCTACGCCAGCGGACCCAATGCCGGGCAACTTTACACCGGCACCTATGTCGACAACAACGTCAACGTCAAAACCAACATTCGCGACCTCGGCAGCTTCGTCAACGACCTGACGCTGTCCGGCAAGTTCGATACCGGCTTTGCCGACCTGACTGCGCGTGTCGGTTATTTCTACATGGATCAGACCATCGCGATGGATTGGCATGTGAACAAGTCGCTGCGTGAGCTCTCCGGTAACAGCCCGTCGCAGCTAGATCTGTATGATAGCCCGACTGCAACGGCGGCTGCCAACAAGATCACGCAGGAAGGCATCTCGGGCTACAACAATAACTGGGGCGATTGCTGCGCGCGCGATTATGACCTGTCCTATACAAACACCGCACCTTATGCGCAGCTGGTGCTCGACAATGACACGTTCAACCTCGATGGCAGTGTCCGGTTCGAGAAGGTCAAGGCGTCCGGCTACACAATTAGGGGCGGCCCCGAATTCAATGTCAATTCAAGCGGTGTCCTCATCCCGACCATGACTGCCAACGGCCGGCGCGAAACGCTCGATTACAGCCGGAGCTACACCAGCTGGACGGCGGGTGCATTGTGGAAGGCAACGCCGGACCTCTCGCTCTTCGGTCGCGCATCGCGAGGAGGCCGTTTCAACAGCGACCGTCAGACCGTCAGTGGCAAGTTCAATCCCGACGGCAGTCTCTGCACCCGCGCCCAGGCTACTGCCCTGACATGCACCGATGGCGTCACGCCGTCGGTGGACTTTGTCAACCAGTATGAAATCGGGGTAAAAAACAGGGGCAATCTGGGCGATGGACGGTACACGGTCGAACTCACGCTGTTGAAAGGCGATTTCAAGCGCAGCGATTTCGAACCGACCACAACCGGCATTTGCCCCGGTGGCGGCTGTATCATCGACAATAGCTTCAAGACACAGGGCGCGGAGTTTTTTGCAACGCTAAGGTGGGGCGATTTCAATTTCATCGCTAATGCCACTTACACGAAGGCGAAGCAGAAATTCACCTCGACCCGGAACGGCACACAGGTCGCGGGTTCGGCCAGCTTTGCCCGTGCACTCAACATTCCGGACTTGAGCTATTCACTGTCGGCCAATTACGACATCGCCGAAATCGCATCGCTCGGCGTGACGGCAGTCGGGCAGTCAGGGACATTTGACGGTGCGCTCGAATATCCCGGCAAGACGATTTTCAACACCAATTTGAAGATCACGCCGATCGAAAATCTTCAGCTCGGGCTCAACGTCTACAACCTCTTCAACACCTATGACACGCGCGGCAATGGCAACGGTACGTTCGGCGGCGGTATCACCGGAACGCCCGTCATCGGGCGGACGCTGACCGGCTCGGTACGGTTCAGCTTCTAAAAGCACAAACTCCCCCCTCGGTGTCGCTCCATCACAAGGGGGAACAACATCGGGTCCGGCGGCGCAAGCTTCCGGACCCGATTCATTGGCAAAGGAATTCGGGGGGTGTAACGGACGGGCATGGGTGACAGGCGTATAGAATCGATCGTGATCGTCGGTGGCGGCTCGGCCGGTTGGATGACTGCCGCGGCGTTATCCAACACACTGCGCCGCAATTGCCGGATCACGCTGATTGAGTCGGATGCCATCGGCACTGTCGGTGTCGGTGAGGCGACAATACCGCCTATTCGCACCTTCAACGACATGCTCGGCATCGACGAGCGCGATTTTGTCAGGGCGACGCAGGGTTCGTTCAAACTGGGCATCCAGTTCGTCGACTGGGGCCATATCGGCAACCGCTATTTCCATCCCTTTGGCCCGCACGGACGACCGTTCGATATAGTCGGCCTCCACCATTACTGGCTGAAAGCACGCCAGGCGGGGGATATGGCCGCTTTCGACGAGCACAGCATGGCCTGGGCAATGGCGAAGGATGGCAGGTTCAACCGACCGGGGCAGGACCCGCGCAACGTGCTGTCGACCTTCGACTATGCCTATCATTTCGATGCAGGGCTCTATGCGCGCTTTTTACGCAGCTTTTCCGAAGAACGCAGCGTCGCGCGGATTGAGGGCAAGATCGCCTCGGTCGCGCAAAATCCGGCCAGCGGTTTTGTAGAAAGCGTCATGTTGGAGGACGGGCGCCGCGTGGCAGGTGAATTGTTCATCGACTGCTCGGGCTTTCGCGGGCTGCTGATCGAAGGCGCGCTTGCTGCAGGCTATGAAGACTGGACGCACTGGCTGCCATGCGACCGCGCGGTCGCCATGCCCTGTGCCAAGGCTGGCGATTTTACGCCCTACACCCGCTCGACCGCGCGCGAGGCTGGATGGCAATGGCGTATTCCGCTGCAGCATCGCACCGGCAACGGTTATGTCTATTGCAGCCAGTATATTTCCGACGATGAGGCGGATGCGACGCTGTGCGCCAATCTCGATGGCGAGCCGCTCGCCGGACCGAACCGGCTGCGCTTCGTTACGGGGCGGCGGAAAAAGTTCTGGGACAAAAATGTCATCGCCATCGGACTGTCGAGCGGCTTTATGGAGCCACTTGAATCAACCAGCCTGCATTTGATCCAGGCGGGCATTTCGAAGTTGCTGGCGCTGTTTCCCGACAAGGATTTCAGCCCGCTCTTGATCGACGAATACAACCACATTGCAGTCACCGAGTTCGAGCGCATCCGCGACTTCCTCGTGCTGCATTACAAATTGACGACGCGCGATGACGGCGAGCTGTGGCGCTACTGCGCGAACATGGACATTCCCGACACGCTCGCTTTCAAGATAGACCATTTCAGAAGCTATGGACGCCACATCGCGCGCGACATGGATCTGTTCGGCCAGCCAAGCTGGCTCGCGGTGCATATCGGGCAGGCCAATATACCTGCCGGAGTCGACCCATTGTTCGATTATCGCGGCATCGATGGTCGCGAATGGCTCGGCAAGTTGCGCGCGGCGATGGCGGCGGAAGCTGCGCGGCAACCGACGCATCAACAATTTATCGACCAGCATTGTAAAGCGGACATCTGACCGTGGATGCTGCCGCGCTTTTCCGCACGGCGATCGCCGCGCGGCAAAGGCAAGATGTCGAAGCAGCAGTTGACGCAATCGACCGGGCGGCTCAACTGGCACAAGATAATCCGCAAATCGCCGCGGTGCGGGCGCAGCTTCATTATGAAAGCTGGCGTGCTGCCTATGACCTGTTTGCCCATGCCGTGTGGTTAAATGACGACGATTTGCAGCTCGTCCGCAATATGGCTTTGGCGCTCTCGTCGGAAGGCGACGCGGACGCCGCACAAAAACTGCTTGAACAACACCTCGCAGCCCGGCCCGATTGGCTCGACGGCCATAATATCCTGTCCCGCATCCGACTGACCGGCGGCCAGGGTGCAGGACATGACAAGAGCTATGCCGAAGCGGTTCAGATATGTCCCGAAAACCTGCAGCTCCGCCTTGCATGGTTCCAGAATGCGGCCATCCGCAAGGACTGGGCCAAGGTCGCCGACATCCTGTCTGCTGCCGAACGCGCTTTTCCTGGGCAACGGGCGCTTGCCTCGGCGCGATTCTATCTCGCTAGCGAGTCCGGGGACGATGCGACAGTCGATACGCGGCTTGCAGAAGTTGCCGATATCATCGACCCCGGCCTCGACCTGTGCCGCGTCCGGCTGCATTTGCGGCGCGGCGACTTCGCTCAAGCCGAGGCCTGTGCCAGCCGCCACATCGGCACGCCTGCGGCCAATATGTTCTGGCCCTATCTGTCGCTGATCTGGCGGCTCACGGGTAATCGGAGCGTGACGTGGCTCGATGGTGCGCCGCCCCTCAAGTCAGTGTGCGATCTCGATTTCTCGCCGGACGAACTCGGCGTGCTGGCCAAGACTTTACGCAGGCTTCACATCCTTCATGCGCCCTATCCGGAACAATCCGTGCGTGGCGGGACGCAGACCGACCGGCCGTTATTCTTCAATCCCGAACCGGCGATCCAGTCGGCGCGAAGCAAAATCATGACCGCTGTGCACAACTATATCGCCGCATTGCCCGCCTCTGATCCGACGCACCCGCTGCTCGCGCCCCGCCGCGACGACATTCTCTTCGAAAGCAGTTGGTCGGTAAGACTGAAGGACCAAGGGTATCATGCGAGCCATACGCATGTCATGGGATGGATCAGCTCAGCCTTCTATGTCGCATTGCCAGAGCAGCCCGGTCCGGAGCCGTCGGGCTGGCTCGCGCTTGGCACTCCGCCTCCGGAGCTGGGACTGGGCTTGGAGCCCTATGCCACCGTCGAACCCAGGCCGGGGCGGCTGGTCCTCTTCCCTTCGACCATGTGGCATGGCACATATCCCTTCGATGCAGGCGAGCGACTGACGATCGCCTTCGACATTGCCTTGCCGCGACAGGGTTGCCATTGACGATTTCTCCAGTAACAAGGCGGCCATGCTAGGCGTCTGCTACTATCCCGAACATTGGCCCGAAACCATGTGGGCGCACGATGCCCAACGGATGAAAGAACTGGGGCTCACCTATGTGCGCATCGGGGAATTTGCCTGGGCGCGGATTGAGAAAAGTGAAGGCCGTTTCACATGGGAGTGGATGGATCGTGCCATTGAGACCTTGGGGGCGGCCGGCCTCAAGGTGGTGCTCGGCACGCCGACGGCAACCCCGCCGAAATGGCTGTGCGAGAAATATCCCGATATATTGCCGGTGGACATTCACAGCGGACTGACCCGCGGTTTCGGGTCGCGGCGGCATTATGATTTTTCGAGCGAGACCTATCTCGTTCAGGCCGAACGGATCACTGCCGCGATGGCGGAGCGTTACGGCAGCAACCCGCATGTTGCCGGCTGGCAGACCGATAACGAGCTTTGCTGTCACGACACGACCTTGAGTGCTTCGCCCGCCGCGCGGGCCAAATTTCGGGCGTGGTGCGCGGCGCGGTACGGCAATATCGAAGCGCTGAACGCTGCATGGGGCAATGTCTTCTGGTCGATGGAATATGACTCGTTCGACCAGATCGATCTGCCGTTTTTCACCGTGTGCGAGACCAACCCTGCACACCGCCTCGCCTATCGCCGCTTTGCCTCCGAACAGGTGGTGCGCTTTCATGACGTCATGATCGCTGCAATCCGCCGCCATTCGCGGCCGGGACAATGGATTACGCACAACATCATCCCGCCCGCCACAACCGGTGTCGATAACGCTGCGCTGACCCGGCAACTCGATTTTGTGAGTTACGACAATTATCCGCTTGGCTTTTCCGACCAGTTGATGGCGAAGGCACCGGCGGATGAATGGCAGCCCTTCATGCGCACCGGCCATCCCGATCTGGCCGCGCTCAATTTCGATTCTGTGCGCGGGCTGTCGAACGGCGCGTGGTGGGGGATGGAGCAGCAGCCGGGACCGGTGAACTGGGCCCCGCATAATCCGCGCCCCGCCCCTGGCATGGTCCGCCACTGGACCCTGCAGGCATTCGCGCATGGCGCTGCGTGCGTTGCCTATTTCCGCTGGCGACAGGTACCCTTTGCACAGGAACAGATGCACGCCGGATTGTTGCGGCCGGACGATGTACCTTCGCCGGCATGGGCCGAGGTCGAGCAAGTGGCAGCGGAGATGGCGCTTCTCGGTGACCTGTCAACGGTGCCGGAGAAAGCGCCTGTTGCGCTCGTTATCGATCCCGTATCGGCGTGGGTCGACGATATCGAACGGCAGGGGGCAGGCTATCGCTATCCGGCGGTGGTCTTCCAATATTACCGGGCGCTGCGCTCGCTTGGGGTCGATGTCGATCTCGTTTCGGCGGGCGAGGCGAAGTTGGATGGATACCGGCTGATCGTCGCGCCGTGCCTGGCGATGCCGGATGAAGCGACCGTGAACGCGTTGAAGGCGAGCAACGGGATGATCGTTTTTGGTCCTCGGTCCGGGGCAAAGACCCAAGAGTTTTCGATCAGCGCAGGCTTGCCGCCCGGACCATTGCGGGAATTTGTGCCGATCAAGGCGATCGCCGTTGAAACGCTCCGCCCAGATTGCGATGAGCCACTATCCTACCAGGGCGAAGTCCATGGAAGCGGTAAGTGGCGTGAGACCATCGAGGTCGGCGAGTGCTGTGTTCTCGCTGTCTACGAAGACGGAAGCCCCGCTGCCGTCCGTTCGGGACGGAGCATCTATATTGCTACGCTGACCGACGACGCCTTTCTGAAAAGCCTGTTGCTCAACCTGTGCGCCGAAGCGAACATCGCGATCACGCCGCTGCCCGATGCGGTCCGCCTGCGCCGCCGTGGCGATCTGACCTTTGCCTTCAATCTTTCCGGCGAAGTGGTGCATGCACCGGCACCGCAGGCTGCGAGCTTTGTAATCGGCAGTGCAGATATTGAACCCTATGGCGTTGCCGTCTGGCGTTAACGCTCCTTTGTTGCGCTGAATTTCAGATCCGGGTGCTTTTCCTGCTGATAGCCCACATCCCAAGCCGATTTGGCCATGAATACCGGATGCCCGTCGCGGTCCTTTGCCATGCTACCGCCGTTGAACTGGGCAAAGGTCTTGAGATGCGCCTCATCACCGATCAGCCAGCGCGCGGTGTCGTAAGGCGCGGGTTCGAGAAAGGCATCGACCTTATACTCGGCCTCCAACCTTGAGATCAGCACGTCCAGCTGAAGTTGTCCGACGACTCCGACCACCCAGTTAGAACCGATTTCCGGGTAGAAAACCTGGATAACGCCCTCCTCGCTCAGATCGTCGAGCGCTTTGCGCAGTTGCTTGGTCTTGGTAGGATCGCGCAGCACCACCCTTCGCAATATTTCAGGCGCGAAATTGGGCAGGCCGGTGAAGCGGACATCGTTACGCTCGGACAGCGTATCACCCACCCGCAACGTCCCATGATTGGGAATACCGATGATATCGCCCGGCTCCGCGCTGTCGGCGATCTCGCGATCCTGTGCAAAGAACAGGATCGGCGAATGAATCGCCACCGGCTTGCCCAACCCCGATGGCGTCAGTTTCATCCCGCGCTTGAAGGTGCCCGAACACAGCCGCATGAAGGCGATGCGGTCGCGGTGCTGCGGGTCCATATTGGCCTGCACCTTGAAGATGAAGCCGGTCACATCTTTCCGGTCGGGTTCGATGGTCCCTTGTTCCGAAGGCTGCGGACGCGGCGGCGGGGCAAATTTCGCAATGGCAGCGATGAGCTCGGCTACGCCGAAATTTTTGAGGGCAGAGCCGAAATAGACAGGCGTTAGGTCGCCGTTTCGATAGGCCTCCAGATCGAATTCGCGATAGCCCGCCTGCGCGAGCTCGACCTCTTCGGCGATATTGGTCGGCAAAGTCGGTGAGGCATCGACCTTGCCGAGGAACTCCTTGCTGTCGCCTTCGGGACGGCTGACCTGGCCGGTCGAGAAATCGAATATACCTTCGAACACCCCGCCCATGCCCACGGGCCAGCTCATCGGGCAGATGTCGAGCGCGAGCGCATCGGCAACTTCGTCGAGCGTCTCGAATGGATCGCGGCCCTCCCGGTCGACCTTGTTGACGAAGGTGATGATCGGCACGCTGCGCAAGCGGCACACTTCAAACAGTTTTCGCGTCTGCGGCTCGATGCCCTTGGCGGCGTCGATGACCATGATGGCCGAGTCGACCGCGGTCAGCGTGCGATAGGTGTCCTCGCTGAAATCTTCATGCCCCGGCGTATCGAGCAGGTTGAAGATGATGCCGTCCTTTTCGAAGGTCATCACGCTCGAGGTGACCGAAATCCCGCGTTGCTGTTCGATCTTCATCCAGTCCGATCGCGCGCGGCGTGCTGCTCCACGCGCCTTTACCTCGCCCGCCAGATGGATCGCGCCGCCCTGCAGCAGCAGTTTTTCGGTCAGCGTGGTTTTCCCGGCGTCCGGGTGGGAAATGATAGCAAATGTGCGGCGATTGAGCGTCATGCGCGCCGCTTAGGGTTTTAGGGTTGCCGCTTCAACCCGTTTGTCAGCAAGTCTGCCGCTATCTTGGCGACGTCTTCGACGTCACGATCCTCTGCCATCACGCCGTAGCGAAGACCCAGGAAGACGTTCATGCCGACAATGGCCCAGGCGTGGATTTCCTCGACATCGGCGCGTAGCTGCCCTTTGCCGGCAGCCTCCTTCAGGCTTGCGACATAGCCTGCAACAGTGTTTTCATAATGCGCGCGATAGCTGGGGGGGTCGACAAATTCGGCTTCGTCGATGATGCGGTAGAGTTCCTTGTGCTGGCGAACGAAGGTAAGGAACTCTGCCAGTCCCTTGCGCTCGCCCTCAAGCCGGTCGGCCTCGGCCGCCATCACCGGTCCGACCGTGCCTCGCACCTGTGCCGACATGTCGCGCACCAGTGCCCGGAACAGAGAATCCTTCGAATCGAAATAGGTGTAAAAGCTCCCGAGTGCCACGCCTGCACGCTGCGTAATACTGACCACAGAGCTCTCGTGGAAACCCTTCTCACCAAATTCGGCGGCTGCGGCATCCAGCAGCAAGCGCAAGGTTTTGCGCCCGCGGTCGGTGCGCGGAATCTTGGTGGCGGGTGTCATTGTTGCCGATATGCCACGTTCTTCGGGCATTCGCCAGCTATCCTCTCGCTTAAAGTTGAAACATGGTTCAACTTTCACTATAGGCAATTTTCAGAACGGGTAAAGGCCCGCTTTTCTGCAGGAGAGTGACATATGAAATCGCCGAAATTCCCGATCATCCGAGCCACCTTGCTGGCGAGCATTGCTGTTTCCGGTTTGGCCGTGGCAACGCCGACAATGGCGCAGGACCAGATTGCCGATGAAGGCGAGGGTGGCGATGAAATCATAGTGACCGCACGTCGCCGCGAAGAAAGCCTAATCGATGTGCCGATTTCGGTGAGTGCAATTTCGGGCGATACACTGGCCGCACAGGGCGCAGTCGACATCACCGCTTTGCAGGACAAGACACCCAACCTGACGTTGCAGATCGCGCGCGGCTCCAACTCGACGCTGATCGGTTTCATTCGCGGTGTCGGGCAACAGGATCCCTTGTGGGGTTTTGAGCCGGGCGTCGGTCTGTACGTAGACGATGTCTACATCGCGCGGCCTCAGGGTGCCGTGCTCGACATTTTTGATGTGAGTCGTGTCGAAGTGCTGCGCGGTCCCCAGGGGACTCTGTATGGACGCAACACTGTCGGTGGCGCCATCAAATATGTAACCAACAGGCTCGGCTCCGATTTTGGCGGCAAAGTCCGCGCTTCTTATGGCGCATTTAACCAGATCGACCTGATAGGCCAGGTGACGGTGCCGATTGGCGATGCGCTATCGATAGGCGGCGCCGTTGCCTGGTATCAGCGCGATGGATTTGGTACGAACCTGACGACCGGTGCCGAGCATTATGACAAGGACGTTCTCGCCGGTCGCATCTCGGCGGAGTTTGCGCCGTCGGACGATATCTTCATCCGGATTGCCGCCGACAAGACGATCGACAAATCCAATCCGCGTCACGGTTCGCGGGTCGTCGGCAATGCTGGATTGGCCGCATTTGAACCGACGCGCAGCGTCTATGACACACGCGCGGGGATCGGTGACGACAACAAGGTGACGACCCAGGGTGTGTCCCTGACCGGTGAATTCGGCCTGTCCGACCGCCTGACCTTCAAGACAATATCGGCCTACCGCGATGGACGGACCGATACGCTGATCGATTTCGACAATACCGCCGGCCCGGTGCTCGATATCCCGGCCTTTTACGATGACCGCCAGTTCACACAGGAACTGCAGCTTCTGTTCGAAGGTGAACGGATTCAGGGCGTTGCTGGCCTCTATTACCTGGATGCCCGGGCAAGCGGGGCCTTTGACACGGTACTTGGTCTTGCAAATTTGACCATCCTGACCTCGGGCACTGTCAAAACCAAAAGCTATGCGGCCTTCGCCGATTTCAGCTTCGACGTCACCGACGAGTTCAAGATTTCGGGCGGCTTGCGTTACACACATGACGACAAGACGGGCACGGTTTTTCGCCGTAACTTCACCGGCATTCGCAGTCCGGAGTTCGGCAATGCCGCGGCTGTCCCTGGCTTGATCCGTACGAACTACACCAATGACCGCAGTTTCAAGAAGCTGACGCCGCGGGTGTCGCTGAGCTATCAGCCTAGCGATCAACTGAATTTCTATGCATCTTACGGCCAAGGATTCAAATCGGGTGGGTTCGACATGCGCGGCGATGCAGTGTTCACCCCGACAACAGTTGACGGCTATGATTCGGAAACGATCGACAGTTACGAGCTTGGCCTGAAGAGCGCGTTGCTGGACCGCAAACTGTTTGCCAATGTGGCGCTGTTCAAGTCCACATATAAGGATCAGCAGGTCACGATTCAGGCCCCGAGTTTAGCAGGCGGCGTGGTCAGCTTCGTGGATAATGCCGGACGGGGCGAGATATGGGGTGCGGAGCTTGAATTGCGGGCAGTACCCTCCCCCTATTTCTCAATGAACGCTGCATTTGGCTACACCAATGCCGATTATAAGGAATTTCTGACCTTCATTGGCGGCGGCACGACCCCCGTCGATGTCGCCGATCAACGCGATTTCCAGAATACGCCGAAATTTACCGCCAGTGCCTCGGCTACCATGTCGAGCGACTTCCTTGGCGGACTTTTGTCCTTCACGCCCGCAATCTCGATGCGCAGCGACTCGCAGCTCTTTGAATTTGCCACTCCGCTGCTCGATCCCGACGGCTATTTCCTTGTGGATGCGTCGGCCAACTGGTTGTCGGATGATGAGCGGATCAAATTGTCGGTCAATCTACGCAACCTGACAGACGAACGATATCGCGTGGGCGGTTACAACTTCCCAGGTGCGCTGTTCGGTAACTCGATTATCGGCTATTACGGCCCGCCGCGTACCGCAACATTCTCGGTCGAATATCGCTTCTGACCCAGGCGAGGCCGGAGCAAAGCTCCGGCCTGTCTTCATGCACGTAGGGTCCCGCCCAGCTTCACTGCCGCCGCGATGATCTTTTCCGAAATGGTTTTCAAGTCGTCGTCGCCGTAGGTTTTTTCCATGGGCTGAAGGGTCACCTCCACCGCCAGTGACTTTTGTCCTTCGGGCACGCCCTGCCCCACAAATTGATCGAACAGACGCACCGCAACGATATTTTGCTTGTCGACACCGCGGATCGCACGGACCAGGTCGCCGCTTGGGAGATCAGCGGCAACGAGGAATGCGAAATCGCGGGTAACAGGCTGCAGTGTCGGCGGCGTGAACGGCGCGCGCATGAAAGCTGAAGACTTCTTGACCGGGATTGCATCAAGATAAATCTCCGCCACGACGACGTTTCCGTCGAGGTCGAACGCCCTGGCCGTCGCCGGATGCAAGGTGCCAAACGCCGCGACGACGTTCTTGGGTCCCATCCGCAGCGTCGCCGACTGGCCGGGATGATAATGCTCGCCAGCATCGCCGCTTTCAGCCCCGCTCAAGACAGGCATGATCATCAGTGTTTCGACGGAAACACCCGCAGCGGTCAGCAGCGCCTGTACCTCCGCCTTGGCGTCAAATGCATCGAACTTCGTTGCTTTGCCGCTCGCCCAACCGCGCGGAGTCTTTTCACCTGCCAGCACGATTCCGGCTGTCAGTCGCTCACCCACGGCAAGATAGCGTCGCCCGATTTCAAACAGCCGCACGGTCTGCGCGCCGCGATTCATGTTGCGCTGCGCCGCCGACAACAGGCCAGGCAGCAGCGACGGCCGCATGATCTTCATGTCTTCACTGATCGGGTTGGCAACCGCTGCCTGCCCGCCGCCAAATGCCTCGGCCTCCTTTTCGGGAATGAAGGACCAGTTGATTGCCTCGTTCAGTCCGCGTGCCGCCGCAGCCCGCCGTACCTTCCGTTCCAGACTTTGCACCAGCGTGGCCGTCGGCTTGGCAACGCCGTCGGCACGTGGAAGCGGGGTGGACGGAACTCTGTCGATTCCGTGGATGCGAACCACTTCTTCAACAATATCTGCCGCGCCGTCGATGTCGGGTCGCCATGTCGGAAAGCGTACGACCCAATGATCGGGGTCGGCGGGCGCAGCCGGATCGATGCCGATTTTGGCCAACGCAGTTTGCCGCGATTCTTCATCGCGCCACAGCTCTGGATTCTGCGGGTCGAGCACGAAAAAGCCAAGGCGCGCAAGGATAGCGCGCTGTTCATCGACAGACACTTCCACACCCGCCAGAGCCTTGGTCAACGCAGGACGATAGGCGACCAGCCGATCGCCATTGGGATAATCGTCGGGTCCAAGATCGGTCGCAATGCGAGGCTCCGATGCTTCTCCGCCGCACAAATCGATGATCATCTGGGTCGCTGTTTCGATGACCGTTCCCATCATCATCGGATCGATGCCACGTTCAAAGCGCGCGCGGGCATCCGATGTGATTGCATGTCGCCGGCCGGTTTCACCCACCATCTCAGGATCGAACCATGCGCATTCGAGAAGGACGTCGGTGGTGGTCTCGCTGACGCCACTTTCCTCGCCGCCCATCACGCCGCCAAGGCCAAGCACATGCGCGTCGTCGGCGATGACACAGTCTTCGGTCGTCACGTCGTAACTCTTGCCGTTAAGCGCCACGAAGCTTTCGCCCGCGCGCCCGCGCCGCGCGACAACCGCGCCATTCAGTTTGGCGATGTCATAAACGTGAAGCGGCCGTGCCTGATCGTAGCTGAAGAAGTTGGTGATATCGACCAGGGCCGAAATTGGCCGCAGGCCGACAGCCTTTAGCCAGTTTTGTAGCCAGACGGGGCTGGGGCCATCCTTGACACCGCGAATGACGCGCCCCCAGAAGGTGCGGCATCCGGATCCCTCTTCGATTCCTATTTTCATCGGGAAGGCAAATTTACCCTCGACCAGCACATTATCCGGCGAACGTGGGCGGAATGTCTGCGGGTCAAATGCCACCAGATCGCGGGCGATGCCGTTAATCCCCATACAATCGGGACGGTTAGGCGTAATCGCGACCTCAATCACGGGATCGTCCAGGCCCGCCCAATCGGCGTAGACCTGACCCACTGGCGCATCTTCGGGCAATTCGATAATGCCGTCATGATCATCGCCGAGTTCGAGTTCGGCGACCGAACACATCATTCCGTTGGATTCGACGCCGCGGATTGCCGCGACCTTCAGGACCATGCCGTTTGCTGGCACCACTGTGCCCGGCGAACCGAATACGCCCACCAGCCCCGCGCGCGCATTGGGTGCGCCGCAGACGACCTGCATCGGGCCGTTTCCAGCATCGACCGACAGGACTTGCAGCTTGTCGGCCTGCGGATGCGGCTCAGCGCGCAGCACCTTCGCAATGCGGAATGCCGACAGCCTGTCCGCCGGGTTTTCGATGCCTTCGACCTCCAGCCCGATGCGGTTCAGCGCATCGGCAACCTGTTGGGCAGTCGCGTCGGTATCGATATGGCGTTTCAGCCAGGAAAGCGGGAATTTCATGCGCCTACTCCTCCCGACAATGTGGGGACATCGAGCGCATTGAACCCGTAATGCTTGAGCCAGCGGTTATCGCCGTCGAAGAACGCGCGCAAATCGTCCATGCCATATTTCAGCATGGCGAGGCGGTCGACGCCGGTGCCAAAGGCAAAACCCTGCCAGATGTCCGGGTCGAGCCCACAGGCTTCGATTACCTTGCGGTGGACCATGCCGCTGCCCAAGACTTCCATCCAGCCATCATTGCCGCCGATCACGCGCTTGCCGTTGACCATTGTGTAACCGACATCGACCTCAACCGATGGCTCGGTGAAGGGAAAGTAGCTGGGGCGCAGGCGCAGCACGACATCGTCGCGCTCGAAAAAGGCCTTGAGAAAGGTTTCCAGCGTCCATTTGAGATGACCCAGATGGATGCCCTTGTCGATGACAAGACCCTCGATCTGATGGAACATGGGCGTGTGTGTGGCATCGCTGTCCGAACGATAGACGCGGCCCGGAGCGATAATCCTGATGGGCGGCTCCTGTGACGTCATGGTGCGGATCTGCACTGGAGATGTGTGCGTTCTCAACACCCTGGGCTCTTCGCCGTCGGCAGCGGTCATGTAGAAAGTGTCGTGCATTGCGCGCGCCGGATGCGTTTCAGGCATGTTGAGCGCGGTGAAATTATGCCATTGATCCTCGATCTCCGGACCTTCGGCAACGGCAAAACCCATATCGGCAAAGATTTCAGCGAGTTCGTCCATCACCTGGCTAACCGGATGCACGGTGCCGCGCGGCGTTTCCGGCGCTGGCAGTGTCATGTCCAGCCGCTCGGTGTTGAGCCGTGCGTTCAGCGCAGCGGTTTCGAGTGCCGCCTTTTTTTCCGCCAGTGCGGCCGCTATTGTCTCGCGCAGGCCGTTGATAATGGGGCCCTGCACCTGCCGCTCATCGGGCGACATCGCACCCATGGTTTTCAGCAATGCCGACACGCTGCCCTGTTTGCCAAGGGCGGCGATACGCACCGCCTCCAATGCGTCGAGCGTGTCGGCATCTTCAATGGCTGCGGTGAGTTCGGATTGGAGTTTCGCTATGTCTGTCATCTCGGTTCGCCTGCATAAGCAAAAGGGCGCGAACGGCAAGTGCCGCCCACGCCCTTTTGCGCATTCCGGAAGGGAGGAGCTTAGGCTGCTTTCGCCAGCGCCGCCTTCGATTGCGCAATGATGGTGCTAAACATCGCGCCTTCGTTCATCGCGAGGTCAGCAAGAACCTTGCGGTCCAGTTCGACCCCAGCCAGCTTCAGGCCGTGCATGAACACGCCATAGGTCATGCCTTCGGCGCGTACTGCGGCGTTGATACGCTGGATCCAGAGCGCACGGAAGTTGCGCTTGTTTACCTTGCGGTCGCGATACGCATATTGACCGGCCTTTTCGACGGCCTGCCGCGCGATGCGGATGGTGTTCTTGCGACGGCCACGATAGCCCTTCGCCTGATCCAATATTCTTTTGTGCTTTGCATGGGTGGTAACACCCCGTTTTACGCGTGCCATATTCTATATCCTTCTATGCGAGAAAGTGCGCGGGCCATTAAAGGCCGTAGGGCGCCCATTTCTTGATCGTCTTGGCATCGGGATCGGAGATCACGCTGGTGCCGCGGTTCTGGCGGATATATTTTGCATTATGGCTGCTCAAACGGTGCCGTTTGCCAACGACGCCATGTTTGATTTTGCCGGTTGCGGTGAGCTTGAAGCGCTTCTTTACACCGCTCTTGGTCTTGAGCTTGGGCATTTTGGTCTCCTTTGTTGAGTCCGTTTCGAGCCGGCCTGGCAGCCCTTTCAGCCAGCCGTGCTCATTCGGAAGGCGCGCGCCTAGCGGGATTCGGTCATGATTGCAAGTTCGAATGCAACCCTAGTGGCGGTCGGAAAATCCCGGACCCTGCAGTGCCTGCAACGGATGGCCAACGAATTTGGCACGCGCCAATGTCGCCGCAATGCTTATCGGGCGGGGCATGGCGAGATACTGGCTGGGTGACATGCCCATGAATTCCTGAAAATCGCGATTGAAATGCGCCTGGTCGAAATATTGGTCGTCGAGCGCCGCCGACCATTTCAGTTCGGGGTCCATCATGACATTGCCCAATGTTCGCAAAAAGCGCTGGCGGCGAAGCAGGCGCTTGGGCGGAAATCCGAAAATTTTCCGCGAAAGCCGTTCCAGCCGCTGCTGGCCAATGCCGGTTGCAATAGAAAGATCGGCGACGCTGCTGATATCGGGGTTGGCAAGGGCTTCATGGATGTTCTCGATTTCAACTTCCAGAGGATCGGCCCCCGCGATCGCCTGGAGCAACATATGGTCGAACAGCGCCGCCATTTGTTCATGATCGGGCAGTCCCTGCATCGCGGTCCAGATTCTGCCGAACAGCGCAAATTCGCTCGCGCCATCGATCTTGCCGACTTTGTTCGCCCATTTTTCGGCCGGACAGCCAATCAGCCGATACCAGCCGAGCGGAAACAACCCGATGCCGACAAGATTGAGCTCAGTGAAAAAGATCCGTGCAGCTTTTCCGGTAGGACCGGTCATGTTGGCATCGGGGGTGGGGACTGGCGGATCGCCGACGATGCTCCCCCGCGACGAACCCGAAAGCGTATAATGCGCGCTGGCCCATTCGGGATGGAGCAGGTCTTCGAGTTCGCCGGAATCGCTCTTGAAATTGAAGAAATAATAAGTCGACACATAACGCCGCAGCGGGTGCGCAGGCAGGATGAAGCTGACCGGGGTAGCCGTACTCAGTGCTGGCATTGCAGGGCCTCCAACACGTCTTCCAAACGTGCCGGATCGCCCACTGCGATAACATGTCCACCCGAAGCCGCGTGCAACGGCTCTCCCGACCAATCGCTCATCATGCCACCCGATCCTATTATGACCGGTACTAGAGCAGCAAAATCGTGCAGCTTCAAGCCAGCTTCGACGACTATGTCGATATGACCGCTGGCCAGAAGCGCGTAATTATAGCAATCGCCACCGAACAGCATGCGCTTATGCGCCGTCTTGGCTGCGAGCGCCATGAAATGGTCCCCGTCATGCTGGCTGAAATATTGCGGCCCGCTGGTGGCAAGCGCCGCCTGCGATAGCGAGGCACAGGAACGGCTTGTGACCGGATCGCCGTTCATCGTCGTAGGATAGCCCGTTGCGCCGACCCAGCGTTCGCGATTGATGCATTGGTCGATCACCCCCAGAACGGGCCAGCCATCTTCGAGCAGGGCAATGAGCGTGCCGAATATCGGGCGGCCCGCCATGAAGCTGACCGTGCCGTCGATCGGGTCGATAATCCAGCTTCGGCCCGAACTGCCCGGTTTTTCGCCAAATTCCTCCCCAACTATCGCATCGCGTGGCGCTTCGGCGTCCAGTATCCGGCGAACTGCCGCTTCCGCGGCGCGATCCGCCTCGGTGACTGGCGACGCGTCGGGCTTGGCCTCATGATCGAATGTGGACCGGAAAAATGGGCGGATGGCATTGCCCGCGGCATCGGCGAGCCGGTTGGCGAGGGCGATATCGGCCGGCGTCATCAGTCGAACAGCGAGCTGACCGAGCTTTCGTCGGCAATCCGCTTGATGGCCTCGCCGAGCAATGGTGCAATCGGCAGCTGACGGATCTTGTCGCTGTCATTCGCCGCATCCGACGCCATGATCGAATCCGTTATGACCAGCTTTCGCAAGGATGATGCGTTGACGCGGTTGACCGCCTCGCCCGAAAGCACGCCGTGGGTAATATAGGCCACGACATCGGAGGCGCCCGCTGCTTTAAGTGCATCGGCAGCGTTGCAGAGCGTGCCAGCGCTGTCGGCGATATCGTCGATCAGGATGCAGAAACGGTCTTTGACATCGCCGATGATGTTCATCACCTCCGAAACACCGGCCTTCTCGCGTCTTTTGTCGACGATCGCGAGCGGCGCGTCGTCGAGGCGCTTGGCAAGGGCGCGGGCGCGCACCACGCCGCCGACATCGGGCGAGACAACAGTGATCGGCTTGCCCGCATGCCGCGACAATATGTCCGCGCTCATCACCGGAGCGCCATAGAGATTGTCAGTCGGGATATCGAAAAAGCCCTGAATCTGGCCTGCATGAAGATCGACGGTCAACACACGGTCGGCGCCAGCTTCGGTAATGAGATTGGCGACCAGCTTGGCCGAAATCGGCGTGCGCGGGCCGGGCTTCCGATCCTGTCTGGCATATCCGAAATAGGGCAGGACGGCCGTAATGCGCTTGGCCGACGCACGACGAAGCGCGTCGATCATGATGAGCAATTCCATCAGATTGTCATTGGCGGGGTGGCTGGTCGACTGGATGACGAACATGTCCTCGCCGCGGACATTTTCGTGAATTTCGACGAAGATTTCGTTATCCGCAAAGCGACGGACGCTAGCGTCGGTCAAAGACAGTCCCATATATTCGGCAATGCCCTTGGCGAGGGGCAGGTTGCTATTGCCGGTCATCAATTTCATGCGCGCGAGTCCCCAAAAATCCCGTCACCGGATTCTGGTGCCCCTCTAGCGCCGCGGGTGCCGCCTGACAATCGGCTTGCGGGGCTAGACTGTGGACAATAGACAGGTCGCCATGACCGATCAGCTCACGATAGCGATGGCGCAGCTTAACCAGCGCGTCGGCGACCTTTCCGGAAACGCGAAAGCCATGCTCGAATGGCGGGCGAAAGCCCCGGGGGCGGACCTTATCGTCTTTCCGGAGCAGCAGCTTATCGGCTATCCTGCCGAGGACCTCGTCCTGAAGCCGGTTTTTGCGGCCCGTGCCGCTGCCGAACTTGCAGAGCTGGCCCAGGCAACGGCTGATGGCGGGCCTGCCATGCTGGTCGGTTCCATCTTCGTCGACGACGGCGGGCTGTATAACGGCGTTGCACTGCTCGATGGCGGGCGCGTGGCAGCGGTGCGTTACAAGCATGAGCTGCCCAATTACGGCACTTTCGACGAAAAGCGGATTTTCGCAGCCGGACCCTTGCCGGATCCGGTCGAATTTCGGGGTGTCAGGCTCGGCCTTCCCATATGCGAGGACGGCTGGCTGTCGCCGGTGTCACAGCATCTTGCGGCCTGCGGGGCCGAAATCCTGATTTCAGTCAATGGCAGTCCCTATGAAATCGACAAGGACGATCGTCGGCTGGAACAGGTGTTTGCCGCACGCGTGAGCGAGACCAGGCTGCCGTTGCTGTTCCTCAATCGTGTGGGCGGGCAGGACGAGCTGGTGTTCGATGGGAGCTCGTTCGTGCTCAATTCCGATGGAGCGGCCGCGCACCGCTTGCCCGATTGGGAAGAGCATTTGCGGATTACGCACTGGAAACGCGGCGGGACGGGTTGGTCATGTGCCGACGGGCCCAAGGCACTGTGGGAAGACCATCCCGCCGATATTTACAGCGCGATGATAGTTGGCTTGCGCGACTATGTGGACACCAATCGCTTTCCGGGTGTGGTGCTCGGGCTATCGGGCGGTATCGACAGTGCGATCTGTGCAGCGATAGCGGCCGATGCGCTCGGTCCGGAGCGCGTGTGGTGTGTCATGCTGCCCAGTCGTTATACAAGCCAGTCGAGCCTCGACGATGCGGCAGAATGCGCAGCGATGATCGGTTGCAGGCTTGATACCATCCCGATTTCACCAGCAGTCGAGGCCTTTGACGTCATGCTGTCGGGCAGCTTTGCCGATCGGGAAGTCGATATCACCGAAGAGAATGTGCAGAGCCGGATTCGCGGGGTCACGCTGATGGCGTTATCCAACAAGTTCGGACATATGCTGCTGACAACCGGTAACAAGAGCGAGATGAGCGTTGGTTATGCCACCATTTATGGTGATATGGCAGGGGGATATAACCCGCTGAAAGATGCCTATAAAATGACGGTATTTGCGATCTCCGAATGGCGCAACAGGCACAAGCCCCGGATCGGATTGGGGCCTGATGGTCCTGTGATACCCGACACCATCATCCGCAAGCCGCCGAGCGCCGAACTGCGTCCGGACCAGAAAGACAGCGACTCGTTGCCGCCCTATCCGGTCCTCGACAAGATGCTCCATGCGCTGGTCGAGGAAGAATTATCGGTGGACGAGGTGGTTGCGCGGGGTTTCGACCGGGCCGAGGTCGCCCGCATCGAGCGCTTGCTCTATATAGCCGAATATAAGCGTCGCCAGGCACCGCCAGGCGTCAAGCTCGGCACGCGCAATTTCGGACGCGATCGGCGCTACCCGATTACAAATGCCTTTCGCAGCGGTTGAATCATTGCCTGAATAAAGAACAGGAGTTTGGCTGCCTTGTGTCTTGCTGAAAATCCGGCCTAGGCGTTCGGCCTTGGCGTTACTGATTTTGCGCGAATAACGCGAAGGCGCAAAGGAGATGCCCAAAATCGCGCCTAGCGCCTTTTCCAACCGAACAGCAAATTTGCGGCTCGGTGCCGATTTTTCATGTTCCCTCGGGTCAGCGCCTCTTCTTCGCGCCTTCGCAAGCTTCGCGCGAAACAAATATTCAGGTGATCACCGGCAATTCGAACTTTTTTGCGAACGTCAAAGTCCTTGACGCGAAAATGTAATAATATATCATAACTAGTGGTGAGTGAGGAGAATTGCCATGAGTTATGCAAGCGAAAACAGACGCGGCAGCCCCCTTGGCATGGGTGCGGCCATATTCATCAATGGCTCAATCATATTGGCGGTGGCGCTGTCGCCCTTGGTCGTGCACCCGCCTAAACGCGACAAGGGCCTGGAAGGTCGATCGATAACGCTTCAGCCGCCACCCGAGCCCGAAGTTGAAAAGGCAAAAGACTCGCCGGAAACACCGCCAATCTTTGTGCCCAAACCTCAGGTCCAGACCCAGCTTCCGCCAAAGCCCGGACCGACCATCAAGGAAACAGAGACAGCGAAGACGGTGCTGAATGGCGGTGGCGGTGATGACGAGGGGGCAGGGACCATCCGCCAGATTCCCGAGCTGCCCAAACCGGTTTTCAAGTCCGCGCTGCGTGACCCAAGATTTGCCCGCGATTTTCAGCCCGACTATCCGGTCGGCAAACTGCGGCTCGAAATTGAGGGAAGCGTAAAGGTCCGCGTTCTGGTCGGCACCGATGGCCGGGTCAGGCAAGTGCAGATACTCGAAGCCAGCGACAGCGATTTTGCCAGGGCTACAGAAAGACAGGCGCTGAGGGCCTGGCGATTCACACCTGCGACCCGCGACGGCATTCCGGTCGAGGATTGGCAAACGCTTACGGTCCGTTTCGACATCGACTGAAGACGCACCCATAGATCGGGCGCATTCGGGCACTGGAAATCCTGACGCGCCCACCCTATTGAGGGCAGATGTCCTTTTTCAAAGATGTTTCGCTGCGAAGCGCGGGCACCGACCTGCTGGGTTTTCTGCGGACATCGGGCAGTCACAGTCCGTGGCTTTTTCTTGCTGCCTGTGTGCCGACGGCGATCATCATCTATACATTTTATCTCGACACGCTGGAAAAGGCCAAACCACCCCCGCGTGAAATCATCTATGTGGAAAGCTGGCCACTCACGCGCTCACTGGAGGAGTCCAAGGCTTTCATCGCCGAGCGGCAAAAGCTGAAAGACCAGATGATTGCGCGCGAGAAAGAGGCATATAAAGCCTTCGGTCGCGCGGTCGGCATGGACGTCGACCGGATCGAGCGTGAAGCCGAGGCTGAGCGAGCGGCGCAGAAAAACCGGCAAACTCCACCTGCGGGAGCGACGAAATAGCATCGCTTTTCGACCGGAACTACATGGCCGCCGCCCTGGCGTTGGCCGAGCGCGGGCTTGGACGGACAGGTAACAATCCGTCGGTCGGCTGTCTCATCGTCAACGCTGGAAAGATCGTGGGCCGTGGCTGGACTCAGCCGGGTGGTCGTCCCCATGCCGAGGCAATGGCACTGGAGCAGGCGGGTGAGCAGGCGGCGGGTGCGACGGTTTATGTTACTCTTGAACCATGCGCACACCTTTCCGACCGGGGACCGGCCTGCGCCTCCATAATTCGGGCGGCTCGTCCAAAACGGGTGGTCGTGGCAATCGAAGATCCTGACCCGCGGACATCCGGCAAAGGCATTGCATTGTTAAGGGAGGCCGGGATACCGGTCGATAGCGGTGTCTTGGCGTCAGCTGCGTCGGCGATTTTGTCAGGCTTCAGAAGCCGGATTGTCGATGGGCGGCCGCATGTCACACTCAAATTGGCCACATCGCTCGACGGCCGGATCGCCATGTCCGACGGCAGCAGCCGCTGGATCACGGGGGGAGCTGCGCGCGCACACGCTCATTTCGAGCGGGCGCGATGCGATGCCATATTGGTGGGTGCCGGAACCGTCCGCGTCGACCATCCCGCCCTCGATGTCCGGCTGCCGGGGATGGGCGACCGCAACCCTCGGCGTGTCATGCTAGGCAGCGGCGACCCGCCGCAAGGCTGGGAAGCAGTGCGCGCAGTCGAGGACATCGGACATCTCGATTGCAACAACCTTCTTGTGGAAGGGGGCGCGCTGACTGCATCCGCCTTCTTGCGCGCAGACCTTGTAGACCGGCTTTTGCTTTACCGTGCCCCCCTGCTGATCGGTGCCGGCAAAGCCTGCCTGGGCGACATCGGTCTGGGTCGGCTCAGCGATGCACATGGCCGCTGGCAACTCCTGGATACGCGCCGCCTTGGCAACGACCGGCTCGAAGTCTACCAAGCAATCAGATAAACTAAAGGCTTCATCCATGTTCACCGGCATCATTACCGACATCGGCACGATCAGGTCCGCAGATCGGCGCGGCGACCTGCGCCTCATCATCGATTGCGCCTATGACATGGAAAGCGTGGCGATAGGCGCATCGATCGCCTGCTCGGGCGTGTGTCTGACGGTCGTCGAAAAGGCCGACGGCTGGTTTGCCGTGGACGTCTCGGCAGAGACCGTCGCCCGCACCGCACCAGGCATGTGGACCGAAGGCACGAAGCTGAATCTGGAACGGGCGCTCAAGGTCGGCGACGAGTTGGGCGGTCATATCGTCACCGGCCATGTCGATGGCGTCGGGCATATCGTCGCGAGCGAGATGATTGGCGATAGCTGGAAGGTGACTGTTGCCGCGCCTGCCGGGCTGGCGCCCTATATTGCGGCCAAGGGCTCGATCACTGTCGATGGCGTGTCATTGACGGTTAACGAATTGTCTGACCAGCGCGACGGCACCGCGCATTTCACGCTCAACATCATCCCGCATACTGCGGAAATGACAACGCTGGATAATCTAGCCATTGGGCGGCAGGTTAATCTGGAAATCGATGTCCTGGCCCGTTACCTCAAGCGCATGAAAGACCTTCGGTCGGCCTAAAAGGGCAGCCAGCGCTGCTTTTTCGAGAATTTCATATAGCCGACATTGGCCCCGAGCCGCAGCCCGGCACCTACGCGAATGGGGATCAGCACCACATCGCCGCGCCGCAGATAGCTGGCGTTGAAACCTCCGACCAGATAGGCGACACCTTCACCCGAAGGGTACCGCTTGTAGATATCTTCGGTGTCGTAGAGATTGTACACCAGCACGAAGGTGCTTCCGGCATTGGCACCGGCATCGAGGCCGATGGACGGGCCGGTCCAGTATACCGGTCTCTGTCCCTCGACCTTGTGGTTGAGAGTGCCGGAACCATAACGCAATCCCACCACGAAAGCCCCGCCCCCTTCGCGGCCGACGATGTAACCATTGGGGCGTCCCTGTTTCTTGAGTATGTCCTCAATCAGCTTCCCAAGCCCCTGCGCACCCTTGCCAAACACTCCTTCGGCCGCCCCGATCAGGTCATCTTCCTGATAGGTATTCTGGTCGGAAGGGGTGACGGGAGCGGTCGTTGTAGTGCTCGTGGCTGCGGAAGTGCCTTCGGTGGGCACGCCGTCCTGGACAGTGACATTCTCTTCCGCTGGCGCTGGTGCAACCGGCGGCGGTGTCCCGAGGTCGGAATCGATCGCGTCGTTGGGATCGACAGAGGTGATTTGGGCGCTGCCGGGCGCAACAGCAAATACCGCAAGGGCAATGACCAGCACCGCGCGCTTCCAATATGCCACGAATCCCTTTTTTTCAGCCATCCCGTGCATGGCGCACATCTCCCATCATCATGACGTCAAGCTTATGAATCATGCGGATGAGCGCACAATGAACGGGCGACCACCCGAGTCCTATTTGCGCCGGATGGAATCGGCGGCGCAGATTGGAGGTCGTTATCAATAACCGTTGCAGGCCGTGAAACCCGCCGCTATAGGCCGCCGATGCCAAGCGCACAGGAGACGTGGGTGAGTGGCTGAAACCAACGGTTTGCTAAACCGTCGTACTGGTAAATCCGGTACCGAGGGTTCGAATCCCTCCGTCTCCGCCAGTTGGCTGTTCCCATCCATCCCGAGATGACCAGCTGAACCCGCAGAACCCTGCGGCTTAGCGGGTGATTCGGGTCCTGATTTGTCCTCACATATCCACGCCGGTGCGATTTTGAACGTGGGAACATTTGTGGGAATATCAGAAACATGAGAAGACTATCTGCAAGCGCTGTGAAGACAGCGAAACAGCCGGGACGGGTGGGGGACGGCGACGGGCTGTTCCTGCTGGTGAAGGCAAGCGGTGCGAAGAGCTGGGTGTGCCGGGTGCAGCGACTGGGGCGAAGGCGCGACTTCGGACTGGGCAGTGCGAACACGGTCAGTTTGGCTGTTGCGCGCGAACGGGCGAGGGAGGTTAGGAGCTGGGTCGCGCTCGGTCTTGACCCTGTGTTTGAGCGAAGGAAGGCAAGAGGTATCCCGACCTTCAGGGAGGCAGCAGCCAAGGTGCTGGCAGCGCAGAAGAAGGGCTGGCGCAATGCGAAGCATCAAGACCAGTGGCTTAGCACCCTTGAAGCTTATGCCTTCCCCTATATCGGTAGTGTAACCGTCGACGAGATTAGCGGGCCGATGATCCGTGATCTGTTGGCTCCGATCTGGCTCACAAAGCCCGAAACGGCGCGGCGGGTGCGCCAGCGGGTGGGAACCATCCTCGACTGGGCTTATGCCTCTGGCTACCGGACCAGCGAAGCGCCAATGCGCGCTGTGACCAAAGGCTTACCAAAACAGCCCAGGAAGGACGGCCATTTTGCCGCCATGCCCTATGACCGCGTTGCGGGCTTTATGGTCCGACTGCGCTCCAAAGCCTCGTTCAGCCGTCTGGCGCTCGAGTTTCTTATCCTGACCGCCGCGCGCTCTGGCGAAGTTCGAGGTGCGGCATGGAAGGAGATCGACATCGAGGCTGCGACCTGGACCATAGCCGCGGCCCGCATGAAGGGGGGCCGCGAACATGTCGTGCCGCTGTCCAGTTCGGCACTCGCGCTGCTTAGGCGCTGCGCCGAGCTCAAGCAAGTTGGCACCGATCTCGTCTTTCCCGGCGCAAAGATCGGCCAGCCCTTGTCGGACATGACCCTCTCCAAGCTCATGAAGGAGATGGGTGAGCCTTACACGGTGCACGGCTTCCGCTCGGCGTTCAGGGATTGGGTATCCGAAGAGACCGACTATCCGGGTGAAATCGCCGAAGCAGCACTCGCCCATGCCATCCCCAACAAGACCGAGGCGGCCTACCGGCGCGGCAAGCTGCTTGTCAAAAGGCGCAGCCTGATGGCCGACTGGGCAGGCTATTGCGTGGAAGCGAAGACGTGATCCCCCGTGCATCGACCGCAATGGCCGCAACAGCAGCTGCAACCCTCAAAGCTACGACTGGGAAAGCACCGAGGTCAACACGGTGCAAAAGCATCCCCCCTTCTTGGTATGGACAGGATCGACATTGCCGGTTTTGCGTGAGCGAACCGGCAATGCCAGCCGGTCCGCTTCGAAGCCGCACAGCACACAGGTGCTCCAATGTCCCTTGCCAAGCAGCAAGCAGCGCGACAGGAAGGGAGTGAGCCATGCGCACCGATCTCGATCATCTCCCCTCCACGAAACAGCGCGAGCTGGAGCGGGTGCGTACGATCATCTTCGAAGAGTTTGAAGATGCGCTGGCCTTGGCCAAGCATGAATGGAAGAAGAAGGGACGCATCGAGAAGATCATCCTCTATGGCAGCTATGCAAGGGGCGGCTGGGTCGATGAACCGCACACCGCCAAAGGCTATCGCTCGGACTTCGACATCCTCATTATCGTCAATGACAAGCGGCTCACTGACAAGGTCGATTACTGGCTCAAGCTCGACAATCGGCTGATCCGTGAGCTTGCCATCGACAAGACGCTGAAGACCCCGGTCAACTTCATCGTCCACACGCTGCAGGAAGTGAATGACGGCCTCGCCCATGGCCGCTACTTCTTCATGGATGTCGCGAAGGACGGCGTCGCGCTTTACGAAGCCGACGACCGACCGCTCCACACCCCCAAACCCAAGACGCCCAGCCAAGCGCTGGCTATGGCAAAGGAATATTTTGAGGAGTGGTTTCCGGCGGCCATGCGAAAATCGAAACTCTCGAACGACGCTTTGGACCAGCAGTTCAACAAAGAGGCAGCGTTCCTACTGCACCAAACGGCTGAGACGCTCTATCACTGCGTCCTGCTGGTCTGCACCTTCTACACTCCGCATGTGCACAATCTTGGTTTCCTGCGCACCCAGGCCGAGCGCATCGACATGCGGCTCGTCGATGCCTGGCCGCGCGAGCTACGCGCCGACAGAGCGAAGTTCGAGAAACTCAAGGAAGCCTATGTGAAAGCGCGCTACTCGAAGCATTACCGGATCAGCGCCGAAGAGCTCGAATGGCTCGGCCAATGCGTCGAGGAACTGGGCAGAGCAGTTCACGCAATCTGCAGCGAAAAGATCGCCGAACTTGAACGCCAGATGCAGCCCTAACCGCATGGGAACGGTGTTCCCGTGACAAGCCATTACCCTATCCGCGATACCGCCCACATCGTTATCGCACCCAGCACGAAGCAACATTCTCCAACGCTCAGCAGCCGCTTGCTCTGCATGCCTGCCGCCTGTGCGTCTGGCTGCAGGCGCGGCAACAGGCTCGGGCCGACGACGGGTCGCATGAGCAAGCGGGTGCTCGAAGACGAAAATGCAGATCGATCGCGGGGTTGAAGTCCGTCCGGAATGGTTTGACGTTCCAAGCCAAGAAAAGCAGGCGAGCCTTATCCGCTTCGCGGTCGGCGCATGCCCGGCAGATATTTTTTTCCGGAAGCCGGTGGCTCAGAACAATTTAACTCTGTCGAATAT
>JACVCM010000114.1 GCA_016742125.1 Sphingomonadaceae bacterium
GATCACCATTGAGGACGACCGTCCTGTTGTCGGAGAGAACGCCACCGTCGTGCTCGATGATGATGCCAAGGCGAATGGCAATCCATTGGGTGACGCAGGCACGGACGATGCCGATCCGCAAAATGCCACCGGGACTCTGTCGGGTTCCGGCGGCGACGGCGCGCTAACATGGGCCTTCAATCCCGGCACAGCGCCCACTGGCTTTACCTATGAAGCCGGCCCCGGCGGATCGTTGCTGGTCAAGCAAGGCGGCAACACGGTTCTTACGATTACCCTCGACGCGACCAATGGAGACTATTCTGTTGTCCAGAACGCGCCGATCCTGCACGCAGATGGTAATCTGGAGAATAATGCGATTTTCTCCATCGGTTACACAGTAACCGATATCGATCTGGACTCAACGCCCGGTACGCTGACGATTTCGATCGATGACGACGTTCCGACAGCGATTGACGATCTTGCCAGAAGCGTCGTCGAAGGTGCTGCTCCGATCGGCGGAAATGTGCTCGCAAATGACGCGCAAGGCGCTGACGGCGCGACACTGACTCATGTCAATCTTGGCAGCGGGATGGTCGCTATCTCGAGCGGAACGCCCGTTGGCGACGCCTTCAGCTTTGCGGTGGCTGGCAAGGGGACCTACACGTTCAAGGCCGACGGCAGCTGGACGTTCACGCCGTCAGGCAATCTGAATAACGCCACCCCGACAAACGCTGGCTTCACCTATACGATCACCGATGCCGACAAGGACACATCGGTTGCGGCGCAGCCGATCACCATCGAGGATGGAGCCAATCCGACTTCGTCGAAAAATGCTGCAATAACGGTAAACGAGGAAGGCCTTGCCAACGCAAATGCAACCGGCAGCGTCAACAACAATAGCGAGAATGGCAGTGACACCGTCACCTTCAGTGCGGGGTCCGACAATATTGTCAGCGTTGCGTTCGGTGACACCGCTGGGATCACGGTCAACGTAAACGGTATCGACGGAGCCGATATTGCCTGGACAGCAGTCGGTACGACCCAGATCGAAGGCCGAATTGGCGGTGTTCTCGCTATCACCCTGACGCTTGTGCCGCCCGCGCTGCCAATACTGGCAGGCGCAGGTGGCTCGGCAACCGTGAATGTCGCGCTTACCGATAACTTCCCGCATCCCAATGCCAATGGCGAAAACACCATCTCGCTGACCGGGATCAACGTTATTGCAACTGACACCGATAATGACACTGCAACTGCAACCGTTGGGGTGACGGTCATCGACGACATTGCGAGGGCGGATGACGACGCGATCGGCCTGACAGAGGGTGGTCCGTCATTCGTCAACTTTGACGTCGATACCAACGACGACCCCGGTGCCGACGGCACGGGAAGCCGGGTGTTCACCAGCCTCACCGGCACTTACGGCAATATCACGCTGAACGGTGATGGCACGCAGACCTATACGCTGACCGCGGCGGGTCAGGCGGCGATCGATGCCCTGCCGCCCGGTGTCACGTTGACCGACACATTCAGCTACACGCTGACCGACGGCGATGGGGACAGCGATCCGGCGCAGGTCGTGGTAACCCTGACCGGCACCGACGATCCGGTGACCATCACCGATCTTACTCCAAAAGCCAATGGTGGCGATGCGGTGGTCGACGAAGACGACCTGCCAGCCGGGTCCGATACCGCAAAAGAATCGCTGACAACACCGGGCGACTTCACAATCAGCGCGCCGGATGGCGTGGCCTCGCTAACTGTCGGCGGCGTTCTGGTGGTCAGTAACGGCGTGTTTGCCGCGCCCGCACCACTCGTCACGCCGCTTGGCAATACGCTGACGTTCACAGGCTATAACCCTGCAACGGGCGTCGTAAGCTATAGCTACACGCTGAACGCGGCCGAAACGCATCCCAACGCCAATGGTCAAAACAACCTATTTGAAGATTTCCCGGTTGTCCTGACCGACGCCGATCCGGTTAACCCGGATGTCTTCAATTCGACGCTGAGCATTCAGGTTATTGACGATGTGCCAGACGCCATAAACGATACCGATAGCATTGCTGCCGGAACCAACGGCCCTGCCACGGGCAATGTCATCACGGCTGTGGATGTTGCCGGTGGCGACGGCAATACTACCGATGGTGTGATCGACGTAAAGGGCGCTGACGGGGCGGCCGTCTCGGCCATCAGCTTTGGTGCAACCACGGTTAATACATTCAATGGCAGTGGCAACCTCGTAATTGCGGGAACATATGGTACGCTCACAATCAAGGCTGACGGCAGCTATAGCTATGCGCGTACTCCAGGCGGAAATGGCGGTGTCTCTGATACCTTTACCTATGTGTTGCGTGATGGAGACGGCGACACCGATACCGCAACGCTGACAATCAACATTGGCGATGCAACACCGGTTGCTACAGCAAATCTGATAGCAGTATTGGACGACGATGCGCTCTCAGGCGGGACGCCATCGACCGCAGGCAATATTGGCGGAACCGGCGATACTGCCGACAATGTCAATACTAGCGGCATATTAGGCGCAAGTGGTGGCGACGGCACATTGACACGGGCCTTTGTGACTTCTGGTGCGCCTACCGGATTTACCTACGAGCTTTCCGGCAATAACCTGTTGATCAAGCAGGGTGGCGTACTGGTCGTTACGGTCACACTTAACCCAACATCGGGTAGCTACACGGTGACGCAAAACGCACCGATTCTGCACGCCAGCGGACTGAATGAAAATACGCAGACTTTCGATATCGGCTATACCGTTACCGATGCCGACGGAGATGTGGCGCCGTCCAACGGTGTACTGCGGATCGAAGTCAACGACGATTCACCGGTAAACTTTACGCCGCAAGCGGCTTTGGTGGTCAATGACGGTGTAGTGGGAACCGGCGATGCCGAAACCTTCCAACTGAACTTCTTTGAGGCTGTTGGTTCGGACCGGGGGACGGTAAGCGCGGTATTCGTCGATACCAATCTGACGGATAATTTCCTGTATAAGGCTGGCACAAATACTGCGGTCACTGCAGGCGGCGAACGCATCATATTGAGCGGATATGGCACCGGCGTCCTTGTGGGCCGGACAGAGACCAGCAATGTCGAAGTGGTCCGTATCACGCTTAATCCCAGCGGCACGTCGAACGCCGCTGATACTTATACTGTCGATTTCAGTCGCCCGATTGACGACGGCTCGGGTGTACAATTGAATACCTTCAGTTTCGTGAAATCGGGCAACGTCGATTATAACCAGCTTAACGATGTGTCAGGCGTAGGACCGAATAAGGACCTTCTCTTTTCCGCCACAGATTCTGGTTCTCAAGACACTGTGAATACCAGCACGACCGGGGTCGGCGTCGCCAATCAGTCAATGAATGACGGCGAAACGCTGCGGATCGATTTTGTGAACAACCTTTCACTGCCGGGTAGCGGTTATGACTATGATTCGCATTTTCCGATCAACAATTTCCAATTCGCTCTAACCCAAAAAGGCGGTGGGACGGCCAACGGTACAATCGACATCTTCATTCGCGTCTATACTGCCAATGATGATCCCGACACAGCCAATGATTACACCGCCCTGACGAACGATGCGCTGGTCGCGGATCCAACGCTGGTCTTCAAGGTCAATGGCGTGACTACCACATCCACATTTGTCGCAGGCAAAGGATATTTGATCGAAGGCCTGTCGGTGAACGACGTCATTACGACGAGCAATAGCGCGGGTTACAACAGGATCGAGATCGACAATAGCTCTGGAAGCTTCAATGGCGGTGCCGTCAATGTCACCACCGGGGATTCCTTCGATATTGGTAAATTCGGGTTCACGATTGTCGGGCAGGGCAGCAATGTCGCGCTGGCGGGCATAACCGTTCGGGGCACAGATGCAGACGGGGATACATCCACAGGCGTTATCAATATTACCACCACACCAGCGGTTGCGCCGCCGGTAGTCCTGGACCTTGATGGCGATGGTGCAGAATTCGTTTCATTATCCGCAGGCGTCACTTTCGATTACGCAGGCGATGGCAGTCGCGAAGGTACTGCATGGGTCGGCCCTGACGATGGCCTGCTTGCCATCGACCGCAACGGCGACGGCATTGTCAACGACGGGTCCGAAATCGTATTTGCCCGTAACGGCCTCACCGACCTTCAGGGTCTTGCCGCCGATTATGACAGCAACGACGACGGTGTCCTGACCGCCGCCGATGATGGTTATGCGCTCTTCGGGGTCTGGCAGGATGCGAACGGTAATGGCGTTACCGATGCAGGCGAATTCCAAAGCCTGACGGACGCGGGCATCGTCAGTGTCGGTCTGGTATCGGACGGCATCGGCTATTCGGCGGCAAATGGTGAGGTCAGTGTCGCAGGGCAGGCATTCTACACAAAGGCCGATGGTTCGACGGGTATTGTTGCCGACGCGGCCTTTGCAACGTCTGCGTCGCAGTCAGCAAGCCGGTCTTCGGACCAGCTGCGCACCAGCAACGTCACCTCGTCAATTGTTGCCGCATCGCTCGTCGGGCTGGCCGCAGACGCGGCACCCGCAGTTGCCGACACCGGCGATATGCGGGGTACGCAAATGGCGCAGTTCGATTACCAGCCAATCGTCAGCAGCTTCCAGCCGTTCGACATGGCATCCGTCCATGCGGATGCCGTCCAGACCAAGCTGGCACCGGTACAGGATTTTGCCCAGCATATCGGCCATGTTTCAACCTCGCTTCGTGCGGTGGATGACCCAGATAGCGGCTTCGACATGCAGGACGCGTCGGTTCGTCAGATGTCCGGACTTCTGGGCGACAGCGATACGCCGACCAATGCATCGGGCCACGGCTCGATGGCGGCAATTGGCAGCGATATGGTCATGCAGCATGCACTTGATTTGGCAGCTTTCGGGACGCCAGCAGGTGCAAATGACAATCCGGCCATTCCAGTGGATGCGGGCGACGTTATCCGCAACGCCCTGCCGGATATCATGATGGACCGCCTGGTCGACAGCTTCAGCGGCGATGTCGGATCCCCGGGCGACAGCGGCGCCGACAATGTCGCAGCCGCAGATGCACTGCGCGGCATGCTCGATGTGACGATCGACAGCACGCATTTCTCGACAATGAACAACACCGACCTTTTGGGTTCGCAACAATATGAAATGGCAACTACAAATAACTGATAACAAATAAATATATGCTTCGGAGGTAATGATCATGAAACGATCTTTGGTAAAGGCAATGGTGGCAGGAACGGCGATACTCGCTGCATATCCTGCTGCAGCGCAGGAAGTTGACCTGACGACGATGGAAGTCCGGGATTTACGCCCGGAGGTTCAGCGGCGCTATGATGAAGCTCTTTCTGCGACTACAAATCCTGCGGTGCTGACATCGCTTGGCAGCAATTACATGTATGCCTCCGAGGCAAAGGTCTGGTGCGGTATCGCCACCGGTTTCCTGAAAAGTTCGATCCGCGACAGAGAAAGCCTGACGCGCTGCGAAAAATATCACCGCCTCATGAATGGACCCGCACCTGCGGCTCCTGTGGTCGCCATGCCCGAGCCACCTCCACCGCCGCGCCCCCGTACGGCGGCGTGTGACTCGCCGCTGGCGGCCACTTTGTTCTTCGATTGGGATTCGGTTGTACTTCCCGCCAATGCGGACGAGACGCTGGCCTTTGTCACCGAGAACAAGGAAGCTTGCGGCTGGAACAGCTTCACCGTGATCGGCCACACCGACCGTTCGGGTTCTGACAGCTATAACGACAGTCTGTCACGTCGCCGTGCAGAAGCGGTTGCCGCCAGGTTACAGGCATCCGGGCTCAGCCCATCGGCGCTGACCGTGTCAGGCCGCGGCGAAAGCGAACCGAAGGTTTCGACTGCCGATGGCGAACGCAACCCCACCAACCGTCGTGTCGAAGTCACGGCCAGTAACTGAGAGGGAGAAGGACAATGAAAACCCGTAATTTTCTGATGTTCACCGTCTCGGTGACATCGCTTTCATCGATTTCCACGGCTGATTCGGACAAGATGCTGACGGCAGATGTCGTCGCGCCAGCCATTGCCGCAGCGGCAGTGCCGGCTGCCAGCATCACGGAACTGGCCCCGAGCGCGCCGGAGGTCATGGCAGTCGCAGCAGCAGCAGCGGTACCCGTTGTCGAGGCTGCCTTGGAGCAACCGGCATCGGCCGTAGCACCGGAAGCAACGGCGGAAGCGATATCCGCTGACGCGTTGATCTCGCAAACCACAATCGAATTTGCCCATATGGCGCCCGCTGCAATGGCACCGACGCTCGCGGCAGAACCGATCGAAGCTGTCGCTGCACCGGTCGCGGTCGAAGTTGCGGCCACGGCAGAAATGCCCGCCGCTCTTTCAACCGCCAGCGAAGCCATCGCACCGGCATCGCCACCGGTCGCAACGCCGCTGGTCGAAACTGAAATTGCTACGTCAGCGAAAATCGAGGCGCCAGTGGCTGCGCTGACAGAGCCCTCGGTTGTTGAAGCGGTAGCCGTCGCAGCGCCTTCTGTCGCAAGCGAAGCCCCGGCAACCGGCATCGTCGCTGTACCTGAAGCACCACAATACAAGTTCTTCGACGATGCAGCAGTTGCGGCACCTGCGGCCGCGATGCAGGGCGCAACGATGGACTATTCCGGCGCAGTTACACTCGATCAGGCCATTGCCGCTGCGCTTGAGACCAGCCCGGAAATCAACCAGGCGATCATGAACAAGGAAGCCATCGAATTCGAGCGTGAGCAGGCGCAGGGCCTGTATTTGCCGCGCGTCGATATCGAGGCATCGGCGGGCATCCGTCGTCTGGAAAATCCGACGCGTCGGACCCTGGGCATCGAAGAAGACGAACTCTATCCGCTGGAAGCTGGCATTACCGCCGAGCAGACCGTTCTCGATTTCGGTCGTCGCCATGGCGAACTAATGCGGCAGGCGGCACGTACCGACGGCGCTGCGCTTCGCGTGGCCGAACGGTCTGAAAACACCGCTCTGCTTGTTTCGCGGCAGTATCTCGACATTCTGCTGCAACAGCGGATTGTTGCCGCAGCGGAAGACAATGTCACCTTCCACCGTAATCTGGTGGGCGATCTCGGGCAGGGCGTCCAGCAAGGCTCGATCAGCATCGCCGATCAGCAACAGGCACAGGAACGCCTACAAGCCGCAATAGTGCGCAAGACCGAGGCCGAAGAAGCCTTGGTGAACGCGCAGATCCAGTTGCAGACGCTCACCGGGCTCAGTATCCCCGGCGCAGCCATGCCGCAGTCATTGCGGGCGGCAGTGATGCCTACATTGGGTGAAGCCGTGGCCGAAGCCCGGCAGAATAACCCCAAGGTGAAGGAAGCTGCGGCCGATGTCGACGCAGCCCATGCCATGGTCGAAAAGGCCAATGGCGATCTTTATCCGACGGTCAGCATCGACGCGCGCGGCCGCGTGGGTGAAGATATTGACGGCTTCAACGGCAAGACGAACGATCTGCAAGCCCGCGTCGTCCTGCGCTGGAATATCTTCGATGGCGGCATAAATCGCGCGAAATATCAGGAAATGGTACGCCGCGCGAGCGAAGCCCGGTTCCGGCTGCACGAACTCGGCCGCTATGCCGAGGAAGATGTGCGGCGTGCATGGAACAGCATGTCGACGCAGCGCAAGGTTGCGGCAGAACTCGACACGCAAAGCAAGGTCAGCGACGATCTGCTGCTCTCCTATCGCGAGCAGTTCAACGTTGGTCGCCGGTCGCTGCTGGAC
>JACVCM010000020.1 GCA_016742125.1 Sphingomonadaceae bacterium
TTGAACTCCGGACCTCGTCCTTACCAAGGACGCGCTCTACCACTGAGCTACAGCAGCATCCTGAAGGTGCGGCCCTATGCGAAGGCTGGCCTCCAATGTCAAGCGGCTTGCGCTGGCTGAGGGCATTTGGCATCGCGGCACCATGGCAAAGCAACGCGGTACCAACACGAATGACAATAAAGACGATCGCGCGGAACGGCTGCGGGCAGCATTGCGTGCCAACTTGCGCCGCCGCAAGGCACAGCCCGATCGACTTCCCGACGGCGAACCTAGCTCTCCGAAATCAACCGGCTGACTTTGCTACCTAGCGCGCGTCGCCCATCCATCGTTGCACGCGTCAGTTCCGATTCCCCTGCACGCAATTGACCCGGGGTCAGGCCGGTAAATTGCTTCACTTCCCGAATCAGATGCGACTGGTCGTAAAAAGCAAGGCCAAGCCCGGTATCGTCCAGGCTATCTCCGTGGGCAAGCAACTGCGCCGCCCTCAGCGCACGATATTTGCGCGCAAGTTTTTTCGGGGGCATGCCATAGTGGCGCTTGGTCATCCGCTCAAGCTGACGCTGCGACAATCCTGTCACACCCGCCAGTACATCGACATCGGGGTCGCTGTCGCCCGCAAGCCATGCGTCGACCTTGCTGGTGAATTTGAACGGGGCGCTTGCCTTGAAGCGGAAGATATTTTCGGCTGCCAGGCAGCCAATCTCAATCTGGTCGGCGAATTCGGCGGCTGCAATCAATTCGTTCCGCACCCGCATGATCCAGTCGCCGAATATCTGTCGTGCGTCGAATGCGCGGTCGATATAGGCCGCACCCTCATCTCCCATGAGCGCCGCCCAGCCCGCCGAATGCATACCCCAGCCGAAAACCGAGAGTGCACAGTCTGCCTTTGCAGTCATCGGCGCGCTGGTCGGACCGATAATCGTTACAGGATAGGTCGGCGATACATGGCCATCGGCAAAATGATATTCGCCCGAACCTTCAAGCTGGAACCTGAACTGCGCCCGGTCGGCCCGTTCGAGTTCGGCGAAACGATCACCGATGAAATCCAATCGGTAAAAAGACGAAACAAGCTCAGCCAGACGATCGTCCGGAGCCTCATACATCACCTCGATCATAGCGCGACCCATCCCTGACCCGACTTTATACACCTGCGCTACGCACAAAAAAAGACCCGCCATTTGGGGCGGGTCTAATAGGAAAAAGAACTAGGCGCCTTTCGGCGTCGAGCCCTTCGGGTCGCGCACTCTCTATCCACTCAATTTGTAAAACGCTCTTGCACGGAATCGTCATGGCGACCGATAACATTTGACATTTTCGGCCAATTCTTGATTTGCAATCGTTAACCATCTGGAAAATCGCGTTTCTTGCAGTTTCGTGACACGCGCATTGCGCAGGTCCCGATTGTGTTGAATAGGCTACCCTATGGTATACGCGTTAATCCGACCCTTGCTGTTTCTTTCAGACGCCGAAAAAGCGCATAATTTGTCGCTTGCCGCGTTAAAATTTGCACCGTTGACGATGCGTGATGCCCACGCCCCGGCATTGCGGCAGACTGTGGCAGGACTGGAGTTTCCAAATCCGGTAGGGCTTGCGCCGGGATATGACAAAAATGCCGAAGTGCCCGTCGAAATCATGCGGTTGGGCTTTGGTTTTGCCGAGGTCGGCACGTTGACCCCGCAGCCGCAAGCCGGAAATCCAAAGCCACGACTGTTTCGGCTGGTGGAGGATGAGGCTGTCATCAACCGCATGGGTTTCAACAATGACGGACAGGAGGCGGCGATCGCGCGACTGCGCAATATTCCGGTGGGCAGTTTGCGTGGGCCGCTTGGAATCAACATCGGTGCGAACAAGGACAGCGAAGACCGGGTCGCGGATTATGTGAGGGGCGTGCGCGACATGGAGCCCTATGCGGACTATCTGACCATCAACATCAGTTCGCCCAACACCCCCGGATTGCGGGCGTTGCAGGACAAGGGTGCGCTTGACGATCTCCTGACGCGTTCGATGGCCGCTCGGGAAGGCAGCATCCCGGTGTTCCTCAAGGTCGCGCCAGACCTTGAACCGGCAGATATCGATGACATCGTTGAAATTTCGGTCGCCCGCGGTGTAGCAGCGTTGATTGTGTCGAATACGACAATCAGCCGTCCGCCGCTCAAATCGCGACATTCCAAGGAAAGCGGAGGGCTTTCCGGAGCGCCCCTGCGCGATCTGGCGCATCAACGGCTGCGCGATTTCAGAAAGGCCAGCGGCGGAGCAATGAAGCTGATCGGCGTTGGCGGGATTTCGTCGGCGCAAGATGCCTATGCACGGATTCGCGCAGGCGCATCGCTGGTCCAGATATACAGCGCATTGGTTTATGAAGGTCCGGGACTCGCGCATCGGATCAATAAGGAGCTGGCGCGTCTGCTGGAACAGGAAGGCTTTACATCGATTGCAGATGCGGTTGGCGTCGACAGTTGAAAAGGTGCTTTGCTTTGGCGGATATGCACCGCTAGACAGGCGGGCATGAAAAGACTGTTCCTCGCGTTCTGCGCGTTTGTATCCATCCCCCAGTTGGCGATCGCCAATAATGCGGGGGTAACCTCGTCGGCGGATCCGCGTGTGACGGAGGCGGGGATGGAGATGCTCCGCCAAGGCGGGTCTGCAGCCGACGCCGCCATGGCGATGATGTTGGCGCTG
The DNA here is from genome assembly GCA_016742125.1 of Sphingomonadaceae bacterium. GTDB lineage: Bacteria > Pseudomonadota > Alphaproteobacteria > Sphingomonadales > Sphingomonadaceae > Sphingorhabdus_B. The sequence goes on from JACVCM010000020.1 coordinate 2,680, forward strand.
ACTGTTGTCGAACCGCAATCGAGCGGCATCGGTGGTGGCGGCTTCCTGCTGTACCAGGATAACAGCAAAGGCATCTTAAGCACCATCAACGGACGCGAAACAGCGCCTGCGGCGGCTGCGCCCGATCGCTTCATAGGACCCGATGGCAAGCCGCTCGGGTTTCTTGCTGCCTTCCAAGGTGGCCGGTCGGTGGGTGTGCCGGGTAACATCGCCCTCATGGCAGAGGCCCACAAAAAATGGGGAAAGTTGTCCTGGCCGAAGCTGTTCAAGCCGGCCATCCGGCTTTCCGAAAAGGGTTTTGTGGTGAACAAGACGCTTGAATCGAGATTGCAACTGATAGCCCGGCTATGGCCGAGTTTTGACGAGGCGCGGTCGATTTACTGGGCAAATGGCAAACCAGCGACTGCGGGGATGACGATCAAAAACCCGAAGCTGGCAGCCACTTTGAAGCATATTGCGAGACGAGGGCCGGACGCATTCTACAAGGGAGCAATCGCGCAGCAGATTGTCGGCGCGGTGACTGGAAGCAAAGTCGCTCCGGGCGACATGACGATGACCGATCTGGCGGAATATCGCGCAAAAGAGCAGCAGGCAGTGTGCGCGCCTTACCGGGCTTATGTTGTCTGCGGCATGGGCCCGCCATCGTCGGGTGCGACCACCGTGTTGCAAATCTTGGGCACCTTGCAACGCTTCGATTTGGAGGCCAGCGGCAAGGATAGCGCGAAAAGCTGGCATCTGATCGGGCAGGCAATGCAGCTCGCCTATGCCGATCGAGAAAAATATCTGGGTGATAATGATTTTGTCGATGTGCCGGTCGCGGGTCTTTTGAATCCTGAATATATTGCGCAGCGATCGGCGCTGATCGATCCGGACAAGGCGCGTATCGATTACCCTGCGGGCAATCCACCCGGGGCAGGTCCGCGCACGGCAGCAATATCGAGTGAAGTTGCCGGCACAACGCATTTCACGGCAGTCGACGCCAAAGGCAATATCGCCAATATGACGTCGACCATCGAAGGACCCTTTGGCAGCCAGTTGGTAGCGGGCGGCTTTTTCCTTAACAATGAACTCACCGATTTCACCTTTGCGCCGGAAAAAGATGGCGCGCCGGTCGCCAATCGCGTGATGGGCGGCAAGCGGCCGTTGTCATCGATGTCACCGACGATAGTTTTCGATCGTGAGGGTCGTGCGGTGCTGGCGCTGGGATCGGCAGGCGGCAAGCGGATCATCATGCATGTCACCAAAACGCTGATCGGGGCCATCGATTTCGGCTTAACCCTCGACCAAGCCATCGCCTTGCCGAATATCTATTTTGGCGGCGGTCAACTGGAAGTCGAAGAGAATAGCTTCCTGGCGGCGATGGAGGGCGAACTGGCCAAATATGGACAGACGGTGCGGTCGGTCGATCTTGGTTCCAAGGTCAACGGCGCCCAGTTGACGGCCGACGGGTGGACCGGCGCATCCGATCCGCGGAGCGAAGGCACCTCGGCAGCCATCGACGCGAAGGGCAATGTCACGATTAAAATGCCCAGATCGTCTGCTGAAGCACCGACCGAGGATGTCGGCTGACGCGCATCGCGCATTGCGTGGGCTTGGCGAGCGCGCTAGGTCGTGAACCGGAACCAAATTGATTGATCGAGTCCGGACAACGGACCGCATGGGGCATATTGAGGAGAGCATTGTGGCTGCCGAACAATTCGATGATTTTGACAGCTTTCCCAATCTTGTGACCATGTTTTTGGCGCGCGCACGATATCGTGGCGATGCTCCCTTCCTATGGGCAAAAGAAGGGAGCGCCTGGCAATCGATCAGCTGGGCCGAAGCAGCGCGCCAGGTCGCAGGCTTTGCCAAATCCCTACGCCAACTCGGGTTGCAAAAGGGAGATCGCGTCATGCTGGTGTCGGAAAACCGGCCCCAATGGTGCATTGCAGATTTGGGGATAATGGCGGCGGGTTGCGTAACCGTACCGACCTATATCACCAACACCGAGCGCGACCACCAGCATATATTGGACAACAGCGCGGCGCGCGCCGTGGTGGTATCAACAGCGAAGCTGGCGAAGACGCTGATGCCTGCTGCAATCCGGTCATCGGAAGCCGAATTTATCATCTCGATGGAGCCGCTATCAGCCACGCAGCAGGGCCAGCTATCGGTCCACAATTGGGCAGATATGGCACAGGGCACAGATGCCGACGTGCGCGCCACCGAAGCCGCCATGGCGACCGTGACGCGCGACGATCTGGCCTGTATTATATACACCAGTGGCACGGGCGGTGCGCCGCGCGGGGTCATGCAGCATCATGGCAGTATCCTTCATAACGCCGACGGTGCGGCGGCGGTTCTGCGCGAGGATTTCGGTCTCGACGAGGAAGAAGTATTTCTCTCCTTCCTGCCACTTTCTCATGCCTATGAACATAGTGGCGGACAGTTCCTGCCCATCGGCGTCGGTGCGCAGATTTATTATGCCGAAGGGTTGGAGAAGCTGGCATCCAACATCGAGGAAACACGACCCACAATCATGGTTGTGGTGCCCCGTCTGTTCGAAGTGCTGCGCCAAAGGATGATAAAGGCAGTCGAAAAACAGGGCAAGTTGCCCAACTATCTGCTCGATAAGGCGCTGGTCATCGGGGAGCGCGATTATGGCGGGCGCAAGCGGCTGATCGACGCCCCGATGCGGCTGATCCTGTCGCGCACCATCAAGCCGAAAATCCAGGCGCGTTTCGGCGGGCGTATGAAAGCCATGGTGTCGGGCGGCGCGCCGCTTAACCCCGATATCGGGGTATTTTTCCAATCGCTAGGTATCACCTTGCTGCAAGGCTATGGCCAGACCGAGGCAGGTCCGGTCATCAGTTGCAACCGGCCCAGCGTTGGCATCAAGATGGATACCGTAGGCCCGCCGCTGAAAAACACCGAGGTCAAAATTGCCGAGGATGGTGAAATCTGCGTGCGCGGGCCGCTCGTGATGAAGGGCTATTGGCGCAACCGCGCCGAGACCGACCGCGTCATCGTCGATGGCTGGCTGCATACAGGCGACATCGGCCATATCGACGACAAGGGGCGCATTGCGATTACCGATCGCAAGAAGGACCTGATCGTCAATGACAAGGGCGACAATATCGCGCCGCAGAAAGTGGAAGGCATGCTGACGTTGCAACCTGAGATTCTTCAGGCGATGGTGAGTGGGGACAAGCGGCCCTATATCGTCGGTCTCGTCGTGCCGGACCCGGAATGGACCGTTGAATGGTGTCGCGCGCAGGACATGAAGTGCGACTTTGCTGCGCTCAACGGCAACCCGCAATTCCGTAGTGCGGTGCGAGCCGCAGTCGACCGGGTCAACGCCGACCTGTCAGTCACCGAAAAAGTGCGTCAGTTCGAATTTGCCGACGAGCCCTTCACCATAGAAAATGGCGAGATGACCCCCAGCATGAAAATCCGCCGTCATGTCATCCGGGAACGTTATGGCGACCGCCTCAACGGGATGTACAAGGATTGAGGACCTCCCTCCCCACAAGAGGGAGGGAAATTAATCAGCTACCCGCCGCGCCCAGACCAGAAACTCCACATTCCCTTGAGGCCCAGTGATAGGGCTGGCCGTGAGCCCGAGCACGCGCCACCCGGACGCCTCCAGCCAGACCGAGACCTCTTCGCAAACGCGCACGTGCACCGCCTCGCTCCTTACAACACCGCCCTTGCCGACCTCCTCCCGCCCAGCCTCGAATTGCGGCTTGATGAGCGCGACCAGTTGTGCATCCGGCTTGGCGAAAGTCAGAGGGCGTTCGAGTACTTTGGCAAGGCCGATGAAACTTGCATCGCAAACGATCAGATCGACAGGCTCGGTTATATGCGCCTCGGTCAATATCCGCGCGCTCGTCTGCTCGTGGACGATAACGCGCGGGTCCTGCCGCAGCTGCCACGCGAGCTGGTTGGTTCCGCTATCGACAGCATAGACCTTGGCCGCGCGGTTGGTCAGCAGAACGTCCGTGAAGCCACCAGTGGATGAGCCTACGTCGATTGCGACCGCACCCGATACATCGATCCCAAACGCCTCAAGCGCATGCGCAAGTTTGATGCCGCCACGCGATACCCAAGGATGATCGCTGCCTTTTACGGCAACGGCGGCATCTTCTGCAACCTGCTGACCGGGTTTCGACGCCTTGGCTTCTCCGATAAAGACATGCCCCGCCATCACCAGCGCCTGCGCGCGTGTTCTGCTGTCCGCAAGCCCGCGGTCGACAATCAACTGGTCCAGACGGATTTTTTTGGTCGCCATGTCGCAACGCGCTAGCGGAGGAAGGAGCTTTTGGCCATAAGGTCAAGATGAAGTTCCCATTACCCGTATTTGCTGCGCTGCTGACGCTTGGCGCATGTGCAGCCCCGCCGCCCCCGCCACCACACCGGCCTGCACCAGCCCCTAAACCAGTCCTCGTAGCTCCGCCTGTGGAGCAGCAGCGGCCTGCTGGTGAATGGGTGGACTGGCCCATCGCATCCGGCGATTGGGTGTATCGGCGTGATGATCGCGGTTCGATTGCGCTGTTCGGCCCGTCAGGCCAGAATGCCGTTGTAACGTTGCGATGCGATATGCAACGCCAGCGCATATATCTGGCACGTGAAGGATCGGGGCAGGGCGGCCGAATGGTGGTGCGCACAAGTTCGGCCGTGAAAGAATTTGTGGCTAGTCCTGCCGGCGGCACGGTCCCCTATCTGGCGACTGAGATAATGCCGACCGACCCGATCCTGGACGCTGCGGCGCTCAGCCGCGGCCGGATCGCCATCGAGACCGACGGGCAACAGCCGCTAGCCATCCCGTCCTGGGCAGAAATCACAAGAATAACAGAGGATTGTCGGGATTAAGATCCGTGTTTGTCCGTCCCGACGCAGAACCCTGATAATTGCCCGAAAAAAAATTTAATACAAGTCTTGTTTCCAAACTTTCTTTGACTGACTTTGCGAGTCGCGGAGGGCAGTTCAAATGCATGAAGCAAGCAATTTCCATTCAACGAAAGGAGGTGATCCGATGTCTCATGGTTCAGTAAAGAGGTCGGGCAAATCCGTTCGGGAGATCGGCCGCTGATCATATCAGCGATGCCGGTCACGGCATGAAAGCAACTTCCGGCAGCGGGACATCCGACCGCTGACCCATGTTTAAGGGCCGCTGGCATAAACCAGCGGCCCTTTTCTGTGTGGAATTCAAAATGCCGAACTCGCGACCGCCCCTAGTTTTATGCCCGCGATTCATTACATTAAGGTTCGGCATAAGGGATAGGATTTCAAATGCAGTTTTTACGCATCAGCTGGAAAATCATAGTCGGGTTGAAAGACGCGCTGGTGCTGCTGTTTCTCCTTCTATTTTTCGCCATCCTGTTCGTCGCTCTCAACGCCAGCCCCAATCCCGGCATGGTTCGCGATGGTGCCTTGCTTTTGACCCTCGACGGCGTGGTGTCGGAACAGCCGGCAGAAGTCGATCCGTTCATGGCGCTGACGTCCACCGCCGTCCCGGTCCGTGAAATCCGGCAGCGCGACATTGTACGCGCGTTGCGGCTGGCCGAGACAGATAAGCGCGTCAAAGCGGTCGTCCTCGATATGGATCGCTTCATGGGCGGTGGGCAGGCCAGCCTGGCTGCAATTGGCGACAGCCTCGATGCTGTGAAGAAGGCTGGCAAGCCGGTCTATGCCTTTGCTACCGCCTATACGGACGACAGCTATCAGCTTGCGGCGCATGCTACGCAAATCTGGATGGATCCGCTCGGCGGTACGATCCTGACGGGGCCAGGCGGATCGCAGCCTTATTATAAGGGTCTGCTCGACCAGCTTGGCATCAAGGCCAATGTTTACAGGGTCGGAACGTTCAAGAGCGCGGTTGAGCCTTTTACCCGCAATGAGCAGTCGCCCGAGGCAAAAGCAGCGTTGACAGCGGTGTATGACGAAATCTGGGGCCAGTGGCAGGCCGACGTCGCGAAAGCCCGGCCGCAGGCTCAGATAGCGCCAATGCTCGCCGATCCGGCTGGCGCGGTCGAAGCTGTGAAGGGCAATTTGTCGCAGCTGGCGCTCGACCGTAAGCTGGTTGACAAACTCGGCGACCGCATTGCCTTCGGCAAATTCATCGCGACGAAGGTGGGCGCAGACGAGAAGAAAAGCACTGGCGGCTTCTCGGCTACACCGATGGAGGCGTTGCTGGCTAATTACGGTCCGCCCGGCGCTGGCGAGCAGATTGGTGTTGTTACAATCGCGGGAACTATTGTCGATGGCGAAGCCGGACCAGGCAGTGCAGCCGGCGATACGATTGCTAAGCTGATTTATGAGGCGCTGGACCAAAAGGATTTGAAAGCGCTGGTGGTCCGCGTCGACTCTCCAGGTGGGTCGGTGACGGCATCGGAAAAGATAAGGCTGGCAATCGCTGCTGCCAAAGCAAAGAAAATTCCGGTCATAGTGTCGATGGCGAACCTCGCGGCAAGCGGCGGCTATTGGGTGTCGCTGCCCGCCGATGTCATATTTGCAGAGCCTTCGACCATCACCGGGTCGATTGGCATTTTCGGTGTGCTTCCGAGTGCGGAGGCCGGGCTGGCAAAAATCGGCGTGAATGCGGATGGGGTGAAGACGACCCCTCTATCGGGCGAGCCCGATGTGCTTGGTGGTTTCAGTCCTGAATTCGACCGCGTCGCGCAATCGGCAATCGAAAACGGCTATCGCGACTTTATCACGCGCGTTGCTGCAGCGCGCAAGAAAACACCCGAGCAGGTCGATGCCATCGGGCAGGGCCGCATCTGGGGGGGCGGGACGGCAAGGCAGATCGGCCTCGTCGATCGCTTTGGCGGCATGGACGATGCCCTGGCTGAGGCTGCGAAGCGCGCCGGTTTGAAGGCCAACGGCTGGCATGCGGTGTATATCGAGTCGCAACCGAGTTTTGCAGGAGCCCTGCTCGGTGGTCTGATGCCGAAGCGCGATGCAAGCGTCGCGCCGGTCGATGTTTTTGCGCAAGCGGCGTGGCAGCAGCAATTATTTGTGCAGCGCGTTGCAGCAGATCTTGAGATGCTGACCAGGGTGCAGGGTGTGCAGGCGCGGTGCCTGGAATGTGCAGATTTTGGCGCGCTGGTTACAGTGAAGGCCGAAAGCGGCTGGCTGAAGTATTTTGCAAATCTGGTCAGCTAAACTGCTGTCGGCTGGGACCTATCTCGCTTTGCCTTTAAACACCTGCTCCATGGGGAGACGTCATCGGTCCCAGCCTTCGTTGGGGCGACGAGATTTGGGCTTTAAGCCTTCACCGCGCAGATCAGACCCGACGACGTTACCACGCCCAAAATCTCCGGATCCTGCAACGACCGCGTTCGCTTCAAAAACTCCTCGACGGTGATTTTGCGCATGTCGGCCCCACGCAGCTTCTTCAAACCGGAAAGGCGATTCAGCTGAATCAGCGACAGCCGGTCGACCATACGGTCGGCCATGCATGAGGCAACGGGCTTGGACAGCCCGGCATCGATCAGCGCCGTGCGGACGCGCGTTTCAGGCGTAGCACAGCCTGCCAGCCCTGTCGCGGCCAACAGCGGCAACAGAACCCGCATCATTTCTTGCTTTCCTTTTCGCGCTCGATTGCCTCCATCAGCACACGCCGCGCCTCGTCAGCGTCGCCCCATTTGCCGACGCGCACCCATTTCTCGGGTTCCAAATCCTTGTAATGGGTAAAGAAATGCTCGATCTGTTGCATCACGATTTCGGGCAGATCATTTGCCTCATCAATCTTGCGATAATAAGGAAAAGTCGCATCGATCGGTACGCAGAGCAGCTTTTCGTCGCCGCCATGCTCGTCTTCGAGGTTAAGCACCGCAATCGGACGGCTCCTTACGACGCAGCCCGGCATGAAGGGCGAGCGCGCAATTACCAATGCGTCGAGCGGGTCGCCATCGGGGGACAGCGTGTGGGGGATGAAGCCATAATTGGCGGGGTAGCGCATCGGCGTATGAAGGATGCGATCCACAAATAACGCACCCGATGCTTTGTCGAATTCATATTTAACCGGTTCGCCTCCAACAGGAACCTCAATGACGACGTTGATATTTTCCGGCGGATTTTCGCCTGTAGGTATAAGATCGATACGCATGGGAGAATGCTTTCTTGAGTTATTTCATGGCCCGTCTCGGTGCAAGCAGCCGGTCTATAGCCGTCTCGCCCTTCGCCGCAGGTTCGAGGTGCGGATAGCGAAGCCCGCCTGAATAGGCTATGTCTATTTGCGCATATCGCTTGTTTCGCTCGACGAGCAGTCGCACGGGTGTTCTTCCGTCTTTCGCCGTCGTAATCGCCTCGGTCAGGCGATCTTTGGAATAGGCTAAGCCGTCCACTGCGATAATCTTTGTTCCATTAACAATGTCGGCCTTGAATGCCGGGCTGTTCCAGAACACCGAAGTAACCTTGCCGTCCTTGTCGAGTGTGACGCCAAGCGAATGGATCAGATTCAATGTGCCGCTTTCGACCATCGTCTCCTTGTCGAAGACATTGGCCTCTTCTTTCCAGACTAGCCTGTATCCTGCCTTGTCGATCCCGGTGAGGGGCGCCGGCTGACCAGGCTGGCGAAGGCGGGTGTCCAGAAACGCCGCCCAGTCATAGGGTTGTACCGCGTTCAAACTGCGCACAACCTCGTCAAAATCATAAGTCAGCACGCCCCAGTCAGCATCGCGCATGCCAAAGAACGCTTTGGCAAAATCGTCGAGCGATTTCCTGCCCTTGGACAGTTCGCGGATCGTCATGTCGGCGGCGAGCCAGACCAATGAGCCTTCATTATAATAATCTTCGCCCCGTGCCTGGCTGGCAAATGGTTTTGCCTTTCGCGCGCCGAAAATTGGATCATGCGTCGTGTCCTCGACGCTGCGCCAGTCGCGGCCCGGCTGCTCGGCATAGAAACCGGCATGTTTTGCCCATTCGCCGAGCACCATTTCCTTCGACTGCAACCCCGACCGCGCTGCCAGCACCAAATCCCAATAGCTGGTCTGGCCTTCATAGACCCAGAGCAGATTGTCGCGCATCGGCGTGGCGTAATCGGGTGTCCACATTTCGGCGGGGCGACGGAACTTGCCGTTCCAGCTATGAACGAGTTCGTGCGGTAGCAGGCCACGCTCCGAGCCATTGTTGTCCCACTCGGTGAAATAATCGGTCTCACGGGTATTTTCAGAACTGCGATGATGTTCGAGACCGATGCCACCCAGTTCCTCGGTCAGGCCAAGCAGAAATTCATAGCGGTCGAAATGCTTCGATCCGAACAGGATCACCGCCTCGTCGACCAGTGCCCTGTGCGCGGCGATATGCTCAGGCTTTGCGTCAAGAAACCTCGCTTCGTCAGCCCAGACGTTGAGCGTAACCCTGTTGCCCAAATCCCATTTCTTGTAATGCGGCCCGGCGAACATCGGGCTGTCGACCAGCGTTTCGTAGGTGGTCACGCTATAATCGATACGGTTATCAGTGATTTTCGCACCATCGAGCGCGGCGACGCCAGTCCATCCTTTGGGCAGTGTGATTGAGGGCTGCACTTGGATGGCGCGGGTGAAGTGGCCGGCCGGGTAGAATGACACCTGCTCCCACTGCACATTCATCATCGACGGCGTGACGACAATACGGCCTTCCGATCCTTGCAGGGGCGAGGTGAACTGGAATTCGAGGTCCACCGAACGAGCACCGGCAGGCGTATCGACATGAAAGGCATACACTTCGACGGGATCGCGCGTCCAGTTGAGTAGCTTGCCGCCTGCACGGATCTTCAGCCCAGTCATCTCCGCCAGCGCGCCGCGAGGGGCATGTTTGCCAGGTAGCCATTGGGGATAAAGCAGCGTTAGAGGCTTGCTGGGTTCGATCGCGATGGTCTGCTTCACACGGAAAATGGCCCGCGCGATGTCGGTTGCGTCGACCTCGAGCTTCATGGGCGCGGGCAGGGGGCGGTCTTCGGGTTCGGGAGTGCGGTCCGTAATGGGCACAGGTTGCGGGGCGCTCTGGGCGTGAACAGGGCTGGTGAGGATGGTGGACAGGACGAAGGTGGCGAGGAGACTCATTTTTGTTGTGGTCATGGCTGGGCGTTTTAGGCAATGACACGAACAGGTCCAGCCCCAATTCCACCAATATCAACCGCCGTCGCACCAACGCAGGCTGGTGCCTATCGCACCATTCAGCGGTGACCAACAGACATGATGAACCTCAGCATTCACTGGGGCAACGGGACTTAAAATCTCGCTGTTCCGTAAAGCGAAAAAACCCGCTAGGGCACCCAGCAATATGGCCAAACCCCAAACCCCACAGCCCGTGCGCGGCACGCAGGATATGTTCGGCGAGTTCGAGGAGCGCTTCGCGCATGTTGTCGCGACCTTCGAACGCGTGCGGCGCTTGTACGGGTTCAAGGGGCTGCAACTGCCGGTGATCGAACCGACCGCGGTTTTCGCGCGCAGCCTTGGCGAGGCGACCGATGTCGTGTCGAAGGAAATGTACACGTTCGAGGATCGCGGCGGAGATTCGATCACGCTGCGCCCCGAATTTACGGCCGGCATCGCGCGCGCATACCTCACCAACGGCTGGCAGCAATATGCGCCGATGAAGCTGTCGGTGCACGGGCCCTTGTTCCGCTACGAACGCCCGCAAAAGGGCCGCTACCGCCAGTTCCACCAGATCGATGCGGAGATTATCGGTGCGGCAGAACCGCAGGCCGATGTCGAATTGCTGGTGATGGCCGACCAGTTGCTCAAGGAATTGGGCATCGATGAGGGCGTGACGTTGCAGCTCAATACGCTGGGTGACGCGGCGAGCCGCGATGCGTGGCGCGCGGCGCTCGTCGAACATTTCCGCGCGCGTGAAGGGGATTTGTCAGAGGACAGCCGCGACCGTCTGGCACGCAACCCGTTACGCATTCTGGACAGCAAAGACCCACGCGACCGCCCCGCTGCCGACAGCGCTCCGCGGATGGTGCTGAGCCCGGAGGCCGAGGATTTCTACGGCGCGGTCAAGGCGGGCCTGGACGCAGCGGGCGTGGTGTATAAGGAAAACCCGTTCCTCGTGCGCGGCCTCGATTATTACCGCCACACTGCGTTTGAGTTTGTAACCGACCGGCTGGGCGCACAGGGGACGGTGCTCGGCGGTGGGCGTTATGATGGACTGATCGAGAATTTGGGCGGGCCTGCAACACCAGCGGTGGGTTGGGCTGCGGGTATCGAGCGGTTGGCGATGTTGGTTGAGGAGCCAGAGCCGATTGTTCCTGATGTTGCTGTGGCAATTGAGTTTGTGGATGCAGAAATAGCTGGTCAAAAGGTTGTCGCGGCGCTGCGCCGAGCGGGCTTATCTGTTGAGATGTTTGCGCATGGCTCACCACGCAAACGATACGATAAAGCTGTGAAAACAAACGCCAGAATCATTATGTCTATTTCTGACATGGGCGTGAGGTGGAGCGGCAATGATAAGGCCCTTTACGCCAGAGTCGGTGAATTGGTTGAGCCGGTAGCCGAAGAACTAACGCGCAAATGAAACGACTCCTCTTTTGTCATTCCCGCGCAGGCGGGAATCCATGGCCTGATTTTTCCGGCTTCGCCACGTTTTTGGTTCGCACAAAGGTCCAAAGACACGAAGCTACTTCTTTGTGCCTTCGTGTCTTCGTGCGAACAAATTTCCCGACAGCTCAGGCCATGGATTCCCGCCTGCGCGGGAATGACGAAGTGGGTGTGGTGAGGATGGGGCTTTGAAAATCTCCCCCCAACGTATCGCGCAGATTGAGGCGCGATTTGCCGAGCTTGAGGCGCGGATGGCGTCGGGCGGGCTGGAGGGTGAGGCCTTTGTCGCAGCCTCCAAGGAGTATGCCGAGATCGAACCGGTGGCCAATGCGGCAAAAGAGGTACGGCGGCTGCGCGCGGAAATTGGCACCTTGCAGCATATGGTCAAGGATTCGACCGACCCCGAAATGCACGATATGGCGGAGGAGGAGCTTGCCGAGGTCAGCACAAGGCTGGAGAGTGCCGAAACCGCCCTTGCCATCGCGCTACTGCCCAGGGACGCCGCCGACGACCGGCCCGCAATGCTTGAAATTCGCGCCGGAACGGGCGGCGACGAGGCGGCGTTGTTCGCGGGCGACCTTTACCGGATGTATGAGCGGTTCGCCGCGGGGCAGGGCTGGCGCGTCGAGCCGATTTCGATGAATGCCTCCGATGTCGGCGGTTTCAAGGAAATCGTGGCCGAGGTGAAGGGCAGCGGCGTGTTCGCCAAGCTGAAATATGAAAGCGGTGTTCACCGTGTGCAGCGCGTGCCCGTCACCGAAAGCGGCGGTCGCATCCACACCAGCGCGGCTACGGTCGCGGTGCTGCCCGAACCGACCGAGGTCGATATCCATATCGAGGATCGCGACCTCAAGATCGATGTGTACCGGGCTTCGGGAGCTGGTGGCCAGCATGTGAACACGACCGATTCTGCCGTTCGCATTACGCATTTGCCGACTGGCATCGTCGTCACCTGCCAGGACGGCCGAAGCCAGCACAAGAACAAGGAAAAGGCGATGCAGGTGCTTCGCGCGCGGATGTATGAGAAAGAGCGCGAGGAGGCACAGGGTGCGGAGGCAGAGGCACGCAAGGCGATGGTCGGATCGGGCGACCGGTCGGAACGGATCCGCACCTATAATTTCCCGCAAGGGCGAGTGACCGACCATCGGATCAACCTGACTTTGCACAAGCTGCCGGAGATATTGGAAGGCGGTTTGGGGGAGCTGGTCGATGCGCTGGTGGCCGAGGATCAGGCGACAAGGATGGCGGGGTTGGGGGAGTGACGTAAATCCTCCCCGAGCTTGTCTCGGGGAGGGGGACCGCTCGCGCAGCGAGTGGTGGAGGGGCTTCTGACGTCGGATGCCCCTCCGTCATCCGAAGCTAGCGCTTCGGCTGCCACCTCCCCGAGACAAGCTCGGGGAGGATTTAGATTTCCAAACCCCCATGCTCCAACCGCGGCAGCACGTAGCGCGCAAACATGTCGCATTCGTTCAAATGCGGATAGCCCGAGAGGATGAACGCCTCAATCCCCACCGCCTGATAGGCGCGCAGTTTCGCGAGCACCTGGTCGGGATCGCCGACAATCGCCGCCCCGCAGCCCGAACGCGCACGCCCGATGCCGGTCCACAGATTGTCTTCAAGATAGCCGTCATTGGCTTCGGACTGCGCCCGCAGTTCGGCCTGGTGTGCTACGCCGAAGGTTTGCGTGTCGAGGCTCTTGTTGCGGATCGCCTCACCTTGCTGCGCGTCGAGTTTCGACAAAAGCCGGTTGGCATAATCGCGCGCCTCGGCCTCGGTTTCGCGGACGATGACATGCGCGCGGAAACCGTATTTCAAGGTGCGGCCGAACTTCGCGGCCCGCGCTGTCATATCCTCGACAAGATCCTTCGCACCCTGCACCGTTTCGGGCCACATGAGGTAGACGTCGCAGCCCTCGGAGGCGGCTTCCTTGGCGGCTGGCGACAGTCCGCCGAAATAGAGCGGCGGGCATTTGCCGCTGACCGTCTGCATCCGCGGCGGATCGAGGTCGATCTTGTAATGCTCGCCGTCGATGGCAAGATGCTCGCCATTCAGCAGCTTCTTGAGGATGTGCATCGCCTCGACCGTGCGGCGGTAGCGCGGTTCAGAGTCCATCTTGTCGCCGGGCAGGTCGGACGAGATGATGTTGATGTTGAGGCGTGATTGCCCTCCGGGAGTGGCGCCGGCAATCTGGTCGAGCGTCGCAATCTGCCGCGCTAGTTGTGGCGGCCAGCTTTCGCCGATACGCACGGCCATGAGTAGCTTGATCCGCCTGGTCAGCGTCGCGATGGCCGAGGCAAAGGCGGTAGTGTCCAGCCCGAGCGCGTAGCCCGATGGCAGCAATATATTGTCGAACCCGCCTTTTTCGGCGGCAAGCACGATGTTACGGCAATGCTCCCAGCTTGAGGCGAGCATTGGGTCGGGCACGCCGAGAAATTCGTAATCGTCATCGCACAGAGCGGAAAACCAGCTGATTTCAAGCTTACCTGTCATGGCAGGGGGACTCCTCTTGCGGCGACAAGCACGCTATACCAGTCGGCGCGGGTCCATTGGATTTTGTAAGCGTCGGCGGCCTCGGCGATCCGTGCGGGGTTTTGTGAACCAACGATGGGTATCGGGCGCGCGGGATGTGCCATGATCCAGCTATAGGCAGCAGCAGTACGCGATACGTCGTGGGCTGCGGCAACGCCCGAGAGCGCGGCGGCAACATTCTGCTCGCGTTCGTTCTTCGGATCGCCGATGCGCCCGCCGCCCAAGGGTGACCAGGCGAGAACGGCCATGTCCATCGCGATGGCCTGATCCAGTTCGCCATTTTCGATCGTCTCGATGCGTAAAGGCGAAAGTTCCGGCTGTGTCGAGACGATCGGCACGCTGCTGAAATGCGCCAGCGTCTGGATTTGCGCCTGTGTGAAGTTGGATACGCCGAAAGCACGGACTTTGCCGGCCGCTACCGCTTCCTCAACCGTCCTGGCAATTTCCTGCGGGTGGGTAAGGACGTCAGGCCGATGGATTTGCCACAGGTCGATCCGGTCGGTCTGCAACCGGACAAGACTCTCGTCGATGGCCTTGGCAAGATATTCAGCGCTGCTGTTATATGGGGTCGGCGGGATAATCCCCCCCTTTGTTGCCAGGACCATATTGTCGCGTAGTCCGGGTGCGTCGGCAAATACCCGCCCGAGCAATTCCTCTGCCTTGCCGAAACCCTCTTTGCCAAAGCCATATATGTCGGCTGTATCGAATAACGTAATGCCCGCCTCGAACGCCGCATCGATGGCGGCGCGGGCAGCGGACAACTCCAGCCCCGCAAAGCGCCACATGCCCCATGCGATGGAGGAAATGTCGATGCCGCTCTTCCCCAAGCGGCGGGTCAGCGGCGGTTTGGTCAGTGTCATTTTTTGCTCTTCTTTGATGGTGGAGACGTAGATTCGCGGATGATAAGTTCGTGCGGTAAGCGGCGGTGTTCGATCCCACCCTCGCCGAAAAGCAGGTCGGCACTGGTCGAAGCGAGGTCGCGTACCGGCTGGCGAATGGTGGTGAGCGGCGGCCAGACAACACGGGCGAGGGTGGTGTCGTCGAAACCCGCGACCGATAGCTGATCGGGTACATCAAGCCCGCGCCTGTGCGCCACAGCAAGCACGCCCGAGGCCATATCGTCGTTCGAAGCGAAAATTGCGGTCGGCGGATGTTTGAGCGAAAGGAACTTTTCGGTCGCCGCCACACCGCTTTCGAAATCGAACTCGCCCTGGGCGATCAGGTCCGGATCGACCGATATGCCGACCCGGCCCAGCGCACGCTCATAGCCGGCCTGTCGTTCGGCGCTCGCCATATGGTTGGGATGTCCGATGATGAAACCGATCCGCCTGTGGCCGATATTGATCAGGTGCGTGGTCATGTCGTCGGCCGCCTGACAATCGTCCATGAATACCGAGCTGGTCAGTGCGTGATTGGTGCCCGGCGAAATGCGGACGAAGGGGATGTTCAGTGCTTCCAGCGCCGATAGAACCGGGGCACAATCGGTAACCGGCGAGGACAGTATAGCGCCATCGACATGCGTCTGCCGTACCATCCCGCGCACCTGTTCGCCGACATCGGGGTCGGCGACATCGACCGGTTGCGCAATCAGCCGCATGCCCTCCTCATGGCAGCGGTCCCAGCAGCCCTGCATTATCTGGTGCATATAATAGGGGCTGTGATTGTCGTAGATGAGTGCGATCTGGCCCGACTTGGTGCCCGCGAGAATGCGTGCCGCAATGCTGGGCGAAAAACCAAGTTCGGCCATCGCCGCATCGACCTTTTCCTTGGTCGCGGCGCTGACATAGGGGTGGTTGTTGAGCACGCGGCTGACGGTCTTGACCGCCACACCTGCGAGTGTCGCCACATCCCTTATATTGGCGCGCATATTGGTATCCTTGGTGCTCATTTGCTGTCCCTGACATCTACGAGGCTGGCGAACAGACTGGCATATTCGCTGCCATCGCGCCAGAAGACCGGCGGCGAACCGATGGGCGCATCGACCGTGTGCCAGCCAGGCGCAAAATGCTTGCCGGTCCAGACATGCACCCAGTTCCCGTCGGGAAGATAGACGTTGCGGGTGACTGCACCTTCTTCAATGACCGGTGCAACCATCAAGTCGGCGCCGTACAGATACTGGTCCTGGATGGTGAAAGTCTCGCGATCCTCTGGATAATGCAGAAACAAGGCCCGCTGCGCCGGAAGGCCCGTTGCACTCGCCTCGTCGCACAGATGCCGTACCCAGGGCGCAAGCGCGGCATGAACACGGCTCCAGCGTACGAAACCGGACAGCAGTTCGGGCGTCGAATCAATCTGCAGATTGTCGTCGGGCCGGTTGCCCTCATGCGTGCGCATCACCGGCGTGAATGCGCCGAGCTCGTACCAGCGGAACATCAGCTCTTCGGTGCGCACATTGCCATGCAGGCTGGTATAGCCGCCGACGTCGGAGTGGCTGTAGGCGTTCCCCACCAGCCCCGCCGACAGCGCCGCAGTGATAACGGTGCCGATGCCGTCATGCCGCGAAAAATCGACCGATTGGTCGCCTGCCCAGAGGAGGGGGCAATATCGCTGAACGCCCGTGAAGCCGGCGCGCATGAAGAACAGCGCGTCCCCCGTCCGCCCGCGTGAAGCAACTGCATCGGCATTGACCTTGGCCCAATGCACCGGCCAGCGATTATGCTCCTCCATCGGGTCGCCGTTATGGAGCCGCAGATCGACCGGCAGATATTCGCCGAAATCCGCCATCCAGCCGTCCAGCCCGAAATCGAGCATCTGCTTGCCGATGATTTCCTCGGAAAACCATACGGCAGCAGCCGGATTGGTGAAGTCCACCACACCGGCATCGAACTCGCCGAAATCGACCGCATAAGGCTCGTCGCTGTCGAGCTTGCGTGCGAGATGACCCAGCCGCGCAGCCTCCCCATATTGCGGGCCATCGACCGCGAGATAGGGGTTCACATAGCCAAGAAAACGAATACCGCGCGCTTTCAGTTCAGCAATTCTTGCCGGCAAATCCGGATAACGCTCCGCATTCCATTGCCAGTCCCAAAACAGCCGCCGCCCGAAGCTTGTCTGGCGAATGCCAACCCAGTCCTCGCACCAAAGGCCGGAGACAGCGGCTCCGGCTGCGATGATTTTCTCCAGTCGCGCAAAACTGTTTGTGCCGTCTTTCAGGCCGACAATAGCTCCACCGATGGCCCAGTCAGGCAAAGCGGATTTGGTCCACGAAGCATGAGGAATTTTCCTGACGAGTTCGGCAGGCGTATCTGCCACGTGCAATTCGATGACGACAGACTTATGCCAAACCGACAACCCGTGGCGATTGCTGTCGGTGAAATCTATTTCGCTATAGCTGCCACCAAGCAGTTGCGCCGAATAGCCGCGTGACGACAGAAAGGTCGGCTCGGGATAATTAGTGGTCCAGTAGTCGCCGCCTGCAAACGAACCGTCTGCGCTGACGGCGTCGGTTAGTGGGGTTCCGGGCTCCCGACCTACTCCCGGCTCGCTCGTCCAAATCGGAAAGCGCCGCCCGTTCAAGGCAAGGTAACTCATCTGCTCCCCGCCTCCCCAGACATACTCGTCCGCTTCGGCAAATAGGTCGATATGGATTCGGTCAAAACCGTCTTCCAGCGCGCGAACAATGAAGACCGCGGACTGCGAATCATCTTCAACGACGCAATCGATCGCTAAAATAGCGTTCCCGGTGGCGCTGTCTGAAAGTCCGAACTGTTTACCAGGATAAGGCACGACATATCGCAACGCCCGCTCATCCGTCGGCGCATCCTCCAACCGGAAATTCCCGCGCACCATCGTCACCGTCGGATTGCCCTTCGCGATACGGAAGGCGGGTGCATCGACGCGGTGGCGCAATATCACGCGGTCGCCGAGCAGCAGGTCGAACCCGTCATCCTTTGCTTCGAACCTTGCGGTCACGGCCATCCTCTTTGACTGCTATCTGCCGGGCTATGGCAACAATGCCACAGTTTCCAGCGAAATGATGCGACTATATGACACCGCTAGACATATCGAGTCAATCTGGTTAGGAGTTGTCCGCTAATCGACGGTTTAACTCACCATAGCTTTTCTTGCTTGCCATAACTCAAGTAAATTAGTTGAGAAGTGAGTAACCGAATTTAGGGAGGTTCATCATGCAAGTTTTAAAGTTCAATCCGGTCCGCGCGGCATTGCTCGGCAGCAGCGCAATTGCACTCGGCATAAGCTCGCCTGCGATGGCTCAGATTGAGGAAATCGTCGTCACCGCACAAAAGGTTGAAGAAAATGTGCAGGATGTGCCGATCTCCATCACCGCAGTTTCCGGCGACGCGCTGACCGCCGCTGGCACAACCAGTCTTGAAAATCTCGGCCAGCTTGTGCCGTCGGTCACCTTCCGCAAGGGCACGACCAACGCCAACTCGGCGGTCGTTCTGCGCGGCGTCGGCACCATCTCTTTTTCGATTGCGGCTGAACCCAGTGTTTCAACCGTGGTCGACGGCGTCGTGCTCAGCCGTTCGGGTCAGGCCTTTGCCGATCTCGTCGAAATCGACCGCCTTGAAGTTCTGCGCGGGCCACAGGGCACATTGTTCGGCAAAAATGCGTCGGCCGGCCTTATTAATGTGGTGTCGAAAGGCGGCGCAGACACACTCGAAGGTGAAGTGACTGTCGAGGGTTATGAAGGCGACGAATACAAGATTCGCGGTACGCTCGCAGGACCGATTGCCGAAAACCTGGGTTTCCGCGTCAACGGCTTTTACGGCTCCTATGATGGCAACATCACAAACATTTTTGGTGGCGAGCGCGAGAAGATCAACGGATATGAGCATATCGGTTTCCGCGGCCTGCTCGACTTCGATAATGGTCCCGCGCGGATCAAGATCATTGCCGACTATTATGAAGCCGACGACGATTGCTGTGGCGAAGCCACCGGCGTGTCACGCGGCGCGGTGTTGAATGCCGAATTGAATCTGCCGCTGGGCGTATCTCAGGGCGAAAACCAGCGGTTCGTGAACCACAATCTGGTAACCCAGTCGAACGACCGGCAATGGGGCATCACTGTCAACGCGGATTTTGATGTCTTCAGCGACCACACGCTTAGCGCGATTTACGGCTATCGCAACTGGAACAACGAAGAAATCCGCGAAGGCGATTTCCTGCCGCGCCCCGTTGTCGGCACGCCGCAGGTCCATGACCGAGGCTTTGTCGAAACCGACCAAAGCTCGCTGGAATTGCGGCTCGCATCGGACCAGAGCAAGGCGTTCAAATATCAGGTTGGCGGCTTCTACTGGCGGTCTGAAAACACGCAGACGGTCACGCGCAATGCCATTGCATGCTTGACCTCCAGCCTGCCGGCCGATCCCCGGACAGGCGCGGTCCCCTGCAATTTGCAGAACAACGCCACCACTTTCTATCCTACGGCCACCTCCGACAGTCTCGTCGATATCGAAAACTATGCGGTTTTCGGTCAGGCAACTTATGACTTCACCGATTGGATCGGCCTTACTGTCGGTCTACGCTACACGCATGACTCGATCGACTACGCGCATCGTCGTTTCCCTGCGCGCAATGCAACCACCGGGCTGCCGGTGACGGGTACGATCCTTAATGGGACGCTGCTCAACTCAAACCCTGCGGGTGGCCTTACAACTGCCAATCCCCCCGGCAACGGGACGGTTCTTTCAACAGGCAGTTCAAGCAACAACAATATTTCCGGCAAGGCGGTGCTGACGGTAAAGCCGTCCGACGACTTGCTTCTCTACGGAAGCTACACGCGCGGGTACAAAGGTCCGGCCTTCAACGTCTTTTTCAATCACACGGCGCCGAATAATGCGGTTCCGATTGATGAAGAGACTTCCGACGCATTTGAGCTGGGTCTGAAAAGCCGTTTCGCCGATAACCGCATTCAAGTGAATGCTGCGGCTTTCCAAATGACTTACGATGGTTTCCAGGCGAACAACTTCGTACTGCTAAATGGTGGAACTATCAGCAACCTGACCAATGCAGGCCAAGTTCGCAGTACCGGGTTTGAGGTGGACATCTTGGCCAACCCGGTGGACGGCCTCGACCTGTTTGCGAATACTGCTTACGCTGATGCGAAGGTCCGCCGGTTCAATCCCAATCCTTTGACCAACGCACCTGACGCGCGCAACGGCACCAAATTGCCGTTGGCGCCCGAATGGAGTTGGAATATCGGTGCGGCTTACGAAACGCCGTTCACTGCTTTCGGATCGGACTTCAAGGTTTACGTCCGTACCGCCTACAATCATGTCGGCAAGCAGTTTTCTGATTTGGGTGAGGGAGGCCCGATCGACAGTTATGGTCTGTGGAATGCCAGCGTCGGCTATTCGGATGCCGACGATAACTGGCGCCTGACCTTCATGATGCGCAACATTACCGATGAAAGCTATGTCTTGCTGAATACGGGTAACGGTGTCCGCTTGCATATCCCGCGCGACGCGGATCGGTATATGGGGGCGAGCCTGCGCTTCCGCTTCTGATACAGCGAATATAGTCGCATCGACTGGGCTGGGATCCGCAAGGAGCCTGGCCCTTTTCTTTTTCGTTCAGTGGAAGGTAAGCCAGGACGGGCGGTGCGAGACCAGTAGCAGACCACCCGTCCTTGCTTGAGTGGGTGTTGAACATGAAGATATATGCACCGGCCATGCCAGTTTTCAAACAGAATTAAGTTTCAATGCCTTAGCTGGTTATCGGCACGTTAACCCAATTCCTTCCTGTAAAGAAGTTCGACAAAAAGCTGACGGGTGCGGACAAACGACGTTTACATCTGTAATCGAATCGACTACGGCTGTAGTCGGAGAATGCGAATGAGTCTGGAACGTATCAGCGATGCCGAGCTGACTATTATGGAAATTTTGTGGGAGCAGGCACCGCTTACCGCGACAGATGTCGCCGCGCGCTTACCCAACGACCGCGACTGGTCGCTGCCCACGGTGAAGACCCTGCTGTCGCGGCTGCTTGCCAAAGCGGCGGTCGAACATAGGGCCGATGGTCGCCGCTTTCTCTATTCGCCGCTCGTCGAGCGCGAAGATTATGTCACTCATGAATCCAAACGGCTGGTCGACCGGTTGTTCGGGGGCAAATTCATGCCGCTGGTTGCGCATCTCGCAGAGCAGGAAAAGCTGAGCGATGCCGACATCAGCGAGATCGAGAAATTGCTGAGGGAGATGAAATCATGAGCACCGAGTTCATGCAGACATGGGTTTTCGATAGTCTGCTGGTCACGACATTGTTGATGGGGGCGATATTGCTGGTGCGGCGGCCAGTCGCCAAAGCATTCGGTCCCGGTGTCGCCTACGCCCTCTGGCTCATCCCGGCGGCGCGGCTTCTTATGCCAAGCCTGGAGGGTGCGCCTGTTGAAGCGGCTGGAGATGCCCAATGGGTTCGCGATGCCGTGCGCGAATCCATGCTGTCGGGAATTCCTGCGTCGGATTCGGTTGTGGCCACGGCAACCGAAATACCCACCGCAACCATAGACTGGGCGGCCCTTGGCCTGACCTTCTGGCTGGGCGGCGCGGCGCTCTTTTTCATCATCCAGATGATCCGTTACGCATCGATGCGCGACGACCTGCTATCCGAAGCCGAGGAAATCGCATCGATTGATGGCGTGAAAGTTGTCGCCTCGGACCAGGTCGCCGGGCCGCTGGCCTTCGGCTTGTTCAAACGCTACATCGCCGTGCCACACGACTTCGTCAAAACCTATTCGCCTGCCGAGCGCGAACTGGCAATCGCGCATGAGATGGCGCATCACAAATCCGGTGATCTATTCGCCAATCTGGCCGCCTTCATCGTCCTGTGCCTGCAATGGTTCAATCCTGTTGCCTGGATGAGCTGGAATGCCTTCCGCTTCGATCAGGAGGCGGCGTGCGACGCGCGTGTGCTGGCGGGTAAAGGCGCCGAAGACCGGGTGATTTATGGCCAGGCGCTCGCCCGTACTGCGTTCGATGGCGTGCCAACCTTTGCCACCGCGCTGAACTCGCCCAAAACGATAATAGAAAGATTGAGGAGGTTGAACATGAAGGACGCCAGCACAAAGCGCCGGATTTTCGGGAAACTGGGCATTTTTACTGCCGCAGCCCTGATCCTGCCGCTGACCGCGACGGTTGTGCCTGCCGTGGTCGCACAGGAAGCAGGGAAATCTGCCGACGCCGCAGGTAAACCGGAGACAGTAAAACGGTCCGTGAAAGTCATTCGCCTCAACCGCGACGGAAAGGACGTACATGTAATCGCTCATGATGGCGATGGCAAGGAAGTTACCAAGGTCGACAGGGACGGTAAAACGTTCATCTTCCGCACTGACAAGCAATTGTCGGAAGACGAAGTCGAGAAGATGGTTGCAGAGGCCGAAAAATCCCGCGAGGAAGCTGAGCGGGCGTTGGCAGATATGGACATTCCGGACGCTCCTTCCCCGCCCCCTCCACCCGTAGCGCCCGCGCATATGTCCGCCGACATTGCGCACGCCCGCGCTGCGGCAGAGTTGGGTCGGGTCGAGGCAATGCGTGCAATGCGCAATATGAACATATCTTCCTACATTCCAGATATCGACATTCGCGAAACTACGAAAAACTGTAAGCAGGGAGAGCCTGTATCCACCGATGTCATCGGCTTTGACGGCCAGCACAAATCCCGCGTTCGCGTTGTTATGTGCGGTAAGGGTCAGGCCAAGCTGGCCCGGCTCGAAGCGATCAAAGGCATGCGCGACGCACGCAGCGAAATCAGCGAAGACCGGGACATCCCGGAAAGAGTTCGCAAGGATGTGATCGAAAAGCTCGAACAACAGATCCGTAAGCTCGAAGCTGAAGCGGACAGAAAAGACTAACAGGGTAACTCACGACAGAACCCCCAGCTCCCCTTTTCGGTTCTGGTGGGGCGGCCTTCACGGTGGCCGCCCCATTTTTTTGTTAGCCCGCCTGCTGTGCAGCGATGGTCTTGCTCAATATCCGAAAGTCGCGACGACGGTCATCGGTCAGATATTGCTGCGCGGTTGCGTGCAGTTCGGCCGGGGTAATTTCGTTCAGCATTTTTCGCATCTGACGCACCCGCTCCAGCCGGGCTGGATCGCCCTGGGCCTGTGCAATGGCCGCCTGCCAGAATTTGTTTTCGCGGGACTCGCGATCGAATTTCTCGACTAGCGGTTTTCTGGCCCGCAACAGCAGATCGTCGCTAATAGGCTTCTCCCGCATTTCAGCGGCCACTCGGCCAATCGCCGCGTTCACCGTCTCCATCTTGGATGGATCGGCGACGATATCGACCGAGATGTAACCAAAGTCAGGAAACACATCAGATGCAAAGGCGCTGGTAATCGGCGAATAGGTTGCGCCCAATTCTTCGCGAACCAGGTCGGTCAACCGTATTTGCATCACGTCGGCCAACAATTTGCGTTTGGTGTCCGACCGCATGTCGTTATCGTCTGTGGTGGCCCAGCGTACGGACACAACAGCCTGGTCATCTTTACCTGCATGGGTCAGCACAATCGGCTCGGCGGTTGTGGCTGGAATGGCAATCTTGAGGGCGTCTGCTGGCAGCGCAGGAATTTTGCCGGACCGTTCCAAAGCGCCGAATGTTCTCGCAACGATATCGATGGCCTTGGTCTCGTCGATATCCCCGGCAAGACTGATTTCGACGGCCCCATTCTTCAGCTGGGGCAGAAGATAGGTCTTCAACTCCGTGACATTGCGAGCCAGCAGTTCTTCATTCTCGGGAATCCCGAAACGTCCGTCGCCACTCGCCATCAAGCGCGGAATCTTGACTTGGGAAAGACCGATAGGATTGGCTGCAAGCTGCCCTGTGAAACCCGGAACCAGATTGGCCCATAGCGTGTCTGCCTCCGGCCGGTAGCCAAAGGCACTAACATAGGCCGCGAGCAGTTTCATCTGCATTTCGATGTCCGCAGGCGTGGTAACGCCAGCCTGCCCGACATGGCTGTCACTGATGTACAAGCCATTCGCGACGGTATGACCGGCAAGCGCCTGACGCAATTCGTTCGCGTCATGCGCTTCGAGCGCAGCGGTTGCCGCCATTGATGACATGAACAGGTTGAGCCCGGGCTTATCCGCCGGAAAACCGCGCGATCCGACCCCGACCCGCAAGCCGAAGGCTATTTTGCCGGGCTCAAAGTCGGTACGCTTGAGGTTCAGCATAACTCCATTGGCAAAGCGCACCGTGCGGATATCGAGATCCGGGATTTTCTTGTCGGAGACGACCTTTCCGGCTGGACCGAAGCTGTCATAGGCAAATGCCTTAGCGACGGCTTCGGCAGGCGCTGTCACGGCAACTTTCATGCTCTCCTGCAACGTCGCCATCACTGTCTTTTCCAGATCGGGTATCGGCTCTTTAGTGGAGATATGGAAATGGCTTGAACCTTCTGACCACGCCTTTCGCAAGGCGGCGTTAACCGCATCGCGGGTGATCGACGGCTTTATCGTGTTGAAAAGTGCAAGTCTCGCCTCCGGCGTATCGGCAACGGCCTTCTCCTCAAGGGTCGCAACGATGGCATCGGCAATTTGCCCGCTGGGCAGGGCGGATGCCTGTGCCGCTGCTGTCTTGAGCTGGTTTTCCTGATTGGCGAGCGCTTCCGCGACCTCTGCATCAGTTACGCCATGGGTCAGTGCGCGCCGCAATTCCTGCTCGGCAACCGTGACCGCACCTTTCCAGTCTCCTTCTTTCCCGTTGACCGACATGGCGCTGGCATTTGCGGCATAGAAGAAATCGGTTTTGACGGCATAGCCCCCCGAAATACGAGTGTCTTTTTCCAGCGCGATTTTCTGAAGTCGCTGTGAAAGTACGGCGCCGGCAACCGCATCGATCGCCTTTTCGGTGCGCGTGGCCTTGTTGTCGCCTTTCGCGCTATAGGGTCGCATCATATAGATGTCGGCCTTCACAGGGATTGAGGGGTCAACAAAATTGTGGATGTTGAATGGTTTGCTGGTATCCAGCTTGCCACGGTTCTGAGGGATAACTGCCGCTTTGTTCGGTTTCCAAGATGTAAAGCGCGCCTTTATCTTTGCTTCGATGATGGCGGGATCGAAGTCTCCGACCAACACCAGCGTCGCATTGTCGGGTCGGTAGTAGCGACGGTAAAAGCTGCGGATGGTATCGGCCGATACATTTGCCAGCACCGCCGCAGTGCCAATGGGAAAGCGGGAGCCAAATGGCGTGCCAGGCATGACATCGGACAATTGCTGTTTCGCCTGGCGCAGTTGCGGGGAATTACGTGTTTGCATTTCGGATAGCACCACACCGCGTTCACGGTCCAATGCAGCCGGCGAGATTGTCAGCTCACTTGCGGTTTCGCGCATCAGCATCAGCGCAGCGTCGACCATTTCGTCGTCCGTGCGCGGGATTTCGAGCATGTAGATTGTTTCGTCGAACTTTGTAACTGCATTGGTATCGGGCCCGAAGGCAAGACCAAGCCGTTCCAGCATCTTGACCATCTCACCCTCGGGGACGTTGGTCGAGCCGTTGAAGGCCATATGTTCGAGCAGATGGGCGATGCCCAGTTCATTTTCCGCCTCGGCGATCGAACCAACGCCAATCCGCAACCGCACCGATGCACCGCCTTTTGGCGTCTGGTTTTGACGGATGGCATATTTCATCCCATTTGGAAGCACACCATAGCGGATGGCGGGATCGGGCGTCAGGTCGTTGGCTGGATGGCCCCACGCGTTGCTAGCCGTTTTCTGTTCAGTCGGCTGCGCAGGGGGCTGTGCCTGAGCGGCCAGAGGCGCAATGCACAGTGCAATGCTGATCGCCAGGGATGAAGCCCGACCGAATTTTGCTATGGAACATGTTATCTGCATGATGCGCTCCCTGAAGCGGTAGATGTCCAGAGCTCTTTACTTACTTATCAAGTATTCTTTACATTTCTTTCGACGAACGACATAGTCGCAGCCATGAACGACGCTCTGCTGGGTTCATGCCGATAAAGCGCTTTGGTTAGCCACGTGCCTGCGCCATAGTGCGGCAATGAACTGGCCAGATAGCATTTACGCAGGTGAAACAGAAACCCACGAACCTTTGGTACGGAGGGTCTTGGCACCAAATCCGTCGCCTTACACCTATACCGGCACGCAAACCTGGCTGGTGGGGGCCGGCAGCGATGTCGCGGTAATCGATCCCGGCCCAACCGGAAGCGGAAAGAGCATCGGCGACCCTGCGGACATCAATGGCGAGGGTCATGTCGAAGCCATATTGCGCGCGATCAAGGGACAGCGCGTGACGGCGATCCTGTGCACGCATACCCACCGCGATCATTCGCCGGCAGCGGCACCGTTGAAGGTCGCGACCGGCGCCCCGATTGTAGGATGCGCACCGCTGATGCTCAAGGACGACGGCCCGCGCGCGGACAGTGCCTTCGATCCAGACTATTCGCCAGATCGAATATTGACCGATGGCGATCGGATCTCGGGCGAGGGCTGGACCATCGAGGCTGTCGCCACCCCCGGCCACACCAGCAATCACCTCTGCTATTCGCTCGTAGAGACGGGCGCGCTGTTCACCGGCGACCATGTCATGAAATGGTCGACCAGCGTGGTCAGCCCTCCCGACGGCGACATGAGCGCCTATATGGCCAGCTTGCAAAAGCTCTACGACCGGGATGACCGTGCTTAT
Source organism: Sphingomonadaceae bacterium (assembly GCA_016742125.1). GTDB lineage: Bacteria > Pseudomonadota > Alphaproteobacteria > Sphingomonadales > Sphingomonadaceae > Sphingorhabdus_B. The sequence goes on from JACVCM010000020.1 coordinate 29,316, forward strand.
TACCCTGCGCACGGCCCGGCCGTCGACAATCCCCGCCAGCTTGTGCGCGGTATGATCGGGCACCGGCGGCAGCGCGAGCGGCAGATACTGAAGCTGCTGGAAGCAGGCGAGGGCCACATCCCCAACATGGTTGCGTCAATGTACAAAGGTCTGGATCCGCGCCTGACGGGTGCGGCCGGCCGGTCGGTGCTGGCGCACCTTGTCGACTTGCAAAATCAGGGAAGGGTTGCGTTACAGGGCGATAGCTGGCGGCTGAACATTGCCGCTTGAGGTGCCGACGTCAGGATGATAATCCCCCGACAGGGTCGCGTTCCTTATCAGAGGGGAGGGAGGAATCATGGCCACGTTAGCGCCTTCGCAAATCGAAAGAGGCACGGCCGACAATTTTTTTCGTAACATGGCGATCGCAATGGCGGCAGTCATTGTTGCGGGATTTTCCACGCAATATCTGACGGGCCGTTCGACCTTTGCCGCGCGTCCGCTGGTCCACATGCACGGCATCGCTTTCATGGGCTGGGTCGCCCTGTTCGTTGCACAATCATGGCTGGCCACGCGGGGTTCGATGGCACTGCATCGGACACTTGGCTGGATCGGTGCTGGCTGGGTGGTTGTCATGGTGCTGCTCAGTTTTCTTATCATTATCGATGTCACGCAGCGCGGAACAGCGCCCTTCTTTTTCCTGCCACAGCATTTCCTGATCGCCAATCCGATGACTGCCCTGGTGTTTGCGTTGCTGACCGCCGCTGCCATTCGCATGCGCAGGCAAAGCGATTGGCATATGCGGTTACACATATCTGCCATGGTGGCGATCATCGGCCCGGGTTTCGGGCGGTTGCTGCCCATGCCTTTGCTCGTTCCCTATGCTTTCGAGGTCACTGGCCTGGTAGGCATGCTCTTTATTGTGGCCGGAATGGTGCGTGACCGAATACGGCTCGGGCATGTCCACAAGGCTTGGTGGCTCGGACTGGCGGCAAATCTGGCGGTCATTCCGCTCTCGGCAGCGATCGTCTATTCGCCAGTCGGCGACGCAATCTACGCGGCAGTGACTGCAGGACATCCGGGGGCGGACTTGCCGGGGCTCGAATTTTCTCCTCCGCCATTGTAACCGCCTGCCGCCGGACTATGTTGCGGCGATGACAAATAACCGCTTTTTCGTGCCGGTTCTGGCGATACTGGCGATCATTGTCGCTTTGCTCTGGTGGAGCGCGCGCGACGAAGGTCTCGATGCGCAGACCGTCGCCAGCGCCAGCCTGGAAGGTATCCGCGAACAGAACCGGCTGTCGGCCTTTGCTGCAAACTACGCCGCTGTCGTGACAAGCGAGCAGCAGCGCTTCGGTCTGTCGGCCAAGAAGACGCTGATCATGCAGGGGCTGGTCCGCTATGAAGTCGATATGGCGAAGCTGACCGAGGATGACGTCCGCTGGGATGCGGCCTCTAAAACGCTGAGCGTGAAGATCCCGCCCATCGAAATCGCGCGTCCGCAGATCGATCTGAACTCGATCCAGGAATATGGCGACGGCGGTATTTTGACGGCGTTGACCAACGCTGAAGATGTGCTCGACGATGCCAATCGCACCAAGGGGCAGGCCGAACTGGTACGGCAGGCGCGCGGGGCTGTGCCGATGCGTCTCGCCCGTGACGCCTTTAAACGGGCGATTGCACAGAATTTTCAGGTTCCGTTGCGCGCCGCCGGGCTGGATGCCAAGGTTGAAGCCTATTTTGCCGATGAGCTGGGCGGTAATGTTACAACGCGATGGGATGAATCGACGCCGCTCGGTGAGATTTTGAAACAATAAAAATCTTTGTGCCTTTGTGCCCATGCGCGGAAAAAGTTTTGCGCACGAAGGTACAAAGGCACAAAGAGGGTGCAAGCGCCTTTGGCGAATTTGGAGTTGATGGAATGAACGCCCCTACAAGAGAAAACTTGCAAGGTCTCGACCTGCTCGCCGAAATCAACCGGCTAAAAAGGGAGCGCAATGCCGTCATCCTTGCGCATTATTATCAAAAGCCCGAGATTCAGGACCTTGCCGATTTTGTCGGCGACAGCCTCGAACTCAGCAAACGTGCGGCGGAGACCGACGCAGATGTAATCGCATTTTGCGGCGTGAAGTTCATGGCGGAGACGGCGAAAATCCTGTCTCCGCAGAAAACCGTTATTCTTCCCGACATGGCCGCTGGTTGCAGCCTCGAAGACTCGTGTCCTCCCGGAAAGTTCAGGGCTTTCCGCGAAGCGAACCCGGACCATATCGCACTGACCTATATCAATTGCTCGGCAGAGGTGAAGGCGCTGTCCGACATCATTGTCACCAGCAGCAGCGCGGAAACGATCCTCAGCCAAATCCCGCAGACACAGAAAATCATCTTCGGCCCTGACCGCCATCTGGGCGGCTATCTCAGCCGCAAGTTCGGGCGTGAGATGTTGCTCTGGCCTGGCGTGTGCATAGTTCATGAGGCGTTTTCGGAAACCGAATTGCTCAAGTTGAAGGCACAGCATCCGGGCGTTCCAGTTGCCGCGCACCCCGAATGCCCGCCGCATATTATCGACCATGCCGACTATGTAGGTTCGACGAGCGGCATCCTGCAATTCGCCAAGACTCTGGAAGGCGACACGCTGATCGTCGCCACCGAACCGCATATCATCCACCAGATGGAAAAGGCGGAACCGACCAAGACCTTCATCGGCGCGCCGGGATCCGACGGCAACTGCGCCTGTAACATTTGCCCCTATATGGCGCTCAACACGATGGAGAAGCTCTATCTCGCGCTACGCGACTTGAAACCGCAGATCGAACTGGATGAGGACGTGCGCGTTGCCGCGAAAAGGAGTCTGGACCGGATGCTCGAGATGGCCAGCGGAACCGTCGGCAAGGGTGATTTGGGGCGGGTGTGATATCTCGACCCCGGCCAATGGCGTCGATATAAGGTGCATTTTCTACGAACACATTGTATAAGTTAAAAAATTTCGAGTCGCGCAACTTAGCGGTTCGTCGTGCTCATACCCATATCCATAGGCATCCTGTCAGGAACACTGCCCGACTGGCATGCCGGATACATTGCTGAAAGCGCCGCGATTTGCCGGTGCTCAAGGTGGAGGAGTGGGTAAATGGCAGAAGACTGGCTAGCGGATGTCCGCAAATATGCTGGGGAAGCAGACGAAAAAGTCGTGGCAGCAATTGTAAAATATTGCGGCATTTCGCTGCAGAGCCGTGACAGTTCGCTGGTCGCCATGTCAGACAAGAACGAACGCGAACTCGTTCGGGAGAATTACCTCAAGAAAAAGCTTGGGCTGACCCACAGCGACTCCGATCTGGATGCAGCCGTGGTATCAGTGGGGCAGGTCATGAAAGCCGACCGGACGAAGAACCGGGTCACCGTCTATTATCTTCTGGCCGACCATTTCGATGCGCTTGGCATTTTCGGGGGCACGGTTCGGGGCACGGCAACAACTGCTGCAGCTGTGACTGGAGGAGCGGCCGGGCTGGCTGCGATGTCGCCATCGGCTGCCGCCGCATCATCAGGCAGCGGCGCAACTACGCCCATGCGGCACAGCGGACGTGGCGATGCACGGGACGATTTCAACTTTGCCGGTTGGGGTTGTGGTATTGCGGCGGTGGGATTGGGCGCAATCATATTGGCAGCACTTCTTGCATGGTGGGCAGACCGCCCGGCGGCCCCACCGACGACAGCAGCGCCTGCAATGACCGCACCGGCCCCCGCGGCCGCCCCACCCGCAGCCGCAGCGGTACCCGATGGTGCGGGCGTTACGACCGGCGAACGTGACGGCAAGCCGATGCTGACGGTGTACTTCGATACGGGCAAGTCGGATGTCACAAATGACCTGACTACGGCTGCTGCCGCCGTGACGGACTATGTTGCCAAAAATCCTGGCACAAAACTCGCTGTTTCGGGCTTTAACGACCCCACAGGAAACGCCGCTGCAAATGCCGAGTTATCGAAGAAGCGCGCACAGGCGGTGAAGGCGGCGCTGGAGAAGGCAGGTATCGCGGCTGAGGCCGTCGAACTGGTAAAGCCGGACGAGACAACCGACACCTCTGGCGACAACACGGCCGCCCGGCGGGTCGAGGTAACCGTGCAGTAATCATTGGGCGGGGCAGCGCCTATTTGCGCAGTCTCGCCAATTTCCGCTTTCCCACAAGCCGTAATTCGGACTAGCTGGCGGGATGAATGATCCAATTCGCCATTACCCGATGCTCATACACAGCATCGATGTCCTGGTGGCTAGGCAATCTTTCTATGGACCTAGTGTCCACTCCCTCAACCTTGTCAACAAATGTGGACACGCACATGGGTATTGATCTGCCGGGATTCGATCTTGATGCCTTTGTGCGCACCACGCTGGCGGAGGATCTGGGGCCGACCGGTCGCGACGTCACGTCGGAAAGCGTCATCCCGACCGATATCCGTTTTTCGGGCGTGATGGACAGCCGCGATCCGATTATGGTGGCCGGTCTGCCGATTGCGGTTGCCTTCTTCCGGCATCTCGATCCGGACATGGATATTGAGCTTTTGACTGATGAGGGCCAACATGTTCGGGCTGGAACCGACCTGATGCGCCTGTGGGGCAATGCGCGTGCGATGCTGACTGCGGAACGGTCGGCGCTGAACACGGTGCAGCATCTGTCTGGCATCGCAACCATGACCCGCAATTATGTCGATGCGATTGCCGGGACCGGATGTATCCTGCTCGACACGCGGAAAACCATTCCAGGGCTTCGGGTGCTCGAGAAATACGCCACGCGGATGGGCGGCGCGAGCAACCATCGCATGGGATTGTGGGATGCTGCGATGATCAAGGACAATCATGTGGCGGTTGCGGGAGGTGTCGCCGAAGCCGTGCGTCGCGCAAGGGATGCAGGTGTGGAACGGATCATCCTTGAAGTAGACCGGATTTCGCAGATAGAACCCGGTCTTGCCGCCGGCGCGACCCATCTGTTGCTCGACAATATGACCGTTGCAGAACTGCGCGAGGCGGTTGCCTTGGTCGCGGGCCGCGTACCGACCGAGGCATCGGGAGGGGTGACGCTGGACACGATCCGCGCGAAGGCGGAAACCGGGGTAACCTATATTTCCGTCGGTCGCCTAACCCAAAGCGCCCCTGCGGTAGACATAGGGCTCGATTTCGATGTGGTTTGACGAGCGCGGGTCGATCAAAAATCACTGTAGCCCTGAGCCCGTCGAAGGGCGCTTATCGGGAAAAGGTGCTTTGACAGGCTCAACACTGCGGTGTTTGATTTCGGTGTTGATATTCACCATCTCGACATCGTCTGTGCAAGCACAAGCATGGCAATGCCGCGCGCCGAAATATCTGCCGCGCCCCGCCCTCGAACTGCCCGAGCCAGGCCAGGTGCGGCGCACGCCGATTGACGGCTATATCCTCGCACTCAGCTGGAGCCATGAGTATTGCCGGGGACGCGAGCGCGATCCGTCGATGCGTTATCAATGCTCCGGCGAGATCGGCGAATTCGGCTTTGTCCTGCACGGCCTCTGGCCTGAAGCCAAGGGGCCCGATTATCCGCAATATTGCCGCAATGTCGGTGTGCTCCCGCGAAAAGTGGTTGCCGACAATATCTGCATGACGCCCTCACCTCAGCTAATCCAGCATGAATGGGCAAAGCACGGAACATGTATGGCAAAGACGCCGCAGGCCTATTTCGGTGCCGCACGATTGCTGTTTGAAGCGGTCGAGTTTCCCGACATGGCAAAGCTGTCGCGGCAGGTTGAACGCGGCACGCCGTTGACCGCTGATGGTTTGGCGGAGGCTTTTGCCGATATCAACGAAGGATTGCCGGCCAATGCCGTGCGGGTTAAAACCAATGACAAGGGTTGGTTGCAGGAAATCCGTGTCTGTCTGGGCAAAGACCTCAAGCCACGCCGCTGCCCGGGATTTGTGAAAGGAACGCCCGGACCGACTGTGGTCAAGGTGTGGCGCGGGCGCTAGCCCTCGATAGTGCGCGTCCCCGGGTGATGTCTGTCGAGATGCTTTTTAATGATCCGCAAATTCTTGCTGTTCGAGCGGAAAACAAGATCGAACGCGTCCCCGACCAACGGAATCGCGCCCAGGGCGGTGTCGATACCGACATTGGCGCTCATGCGGATAAGTTGCCATTTCGACATGCCAAGATTGCGGGCTTCCCAAACCATATATGCCCCCATTGCGGCGGAGACTAGGTCGCCGACGACCGGCACAAGTCCGACAACCGAATCAAGACCGAAGGGTATCTTCGTTCCCGGAATGGTAAAGGAACGCTCCAACAGCTTTTCCATAGCCTCGACCCGCATCCGGATGGCCTGCGGATCGGTGCCCATGCCCGGCAATTCCTTGGCAATCTGGCTAAACTGTTCCTGCGAAATGGGCATATGCCATACTCCTTTCGCCTTATGTCGTGTCGCGCCCAAGATATTGCAACAGGTGCCACCCCCGACCATTGGCAAAATGCCCCAACAATCCCGGTCGCACCACCGACCAGCGAAGTGGGTTGGCAATGGGTATGAAATTGCGCATCTCCTGCAGTTCCCCTTCCGCCTGGGCCAGAAGCTGATTGCGCGTAGCGCTGTCCGCAGCCATCCGCGCCTCGGCCACCAGCCTGTCGGCATCCATGCTGCAAATGGTGCTCACGGTGCAGGACAGCTGGTCAAGATACCATGCAGGGCTTGACTGATCGGCCATTCGGTCGAGCAGGCGGATATCATGCTGGCGGTCTAGCGTTACCCGCTCGACATCGAGGCCAATAGCGGCCAGATCTGCGCGCAGGCGCGCGAAGAATATCCGACTGCCATATCCACGGGGCAGGGCAATCCGTAAAGGGCGCACCTGGCCATTGGCACTTTCCCAGCGCAGAATGATATCTTTCGCCATTGCTTTCCGATCGGTAATTTGCGGCGCCCAGTCAGGACGAGGTACGGCAACACGGTTTGGCAGGCTTTCCGGAACCAGTGTCAGCGCCTCGCGCCAAGCTACGATGTCGAAAGCGGTGAGCAGGCGTGGACGATCAATCGCCATCGCGATCGCCTCCCGATTTTGCCGGTCGGACAAAAACGGCCCCGCCTCGACAATCAGCAATCCGAACAGGCCGGGGACCGGATCGAACTGGATATCGCCGGCGTTGATGCCAGCAGCTTCGAGTAACGGATAGTCCTCAAAACGTCCGCCTTCAACGAGATCGCTCTGTCCTTCGACATAGCGCGCGAGTGCGGTCGAGGCTCCTGCCTTCCGCAATGTGACGGTTCCCGGTTCCAGAACCGGATCGCCTCTTTCATCAATCCCTTTCAAGCGCAACTGCATCGCTTCGCCAAGTCTTTCCGCCTGCATTGGGCCGGACCCATTGCCATTTCGCACCAGACCGAATTCGGGTTGCGCGAGCATTTCCAACAAATAAGGCATCGGTGCCTTCAGGCGGATTTCAACCACCTTGCCGGTCATCGGAACAATGTGATCGATAACATTGAGTTCGGCGTTGAATCGACCCCTGCGAAGCTCCCGAATGCGCGCAGTCAGGACATCGGCGACTTCGTCGGATGTCACTTCGCGACCGTCCTGCCAGCGGGTTTTGTTGAGCCTGAAAATATAGCTCATGCCGTCGTCGGTGACGATCCAGCGGTTCGCCAGAGCCGGTGCGACGCGTCCTTTATTGTCGAAGGTGACCAGACCTTGCGCGGTTGCACTACGCAGATAGGCCGAAGCGAGCGGAAGCGGCATGGCCGATATGTTGAATGGGCGGGGGCGATCTTCGATTACGTCGAGGCGCACTCGGCTATTGTCTACACCGTCCGCGCAACCGGCCAGGAATAGCGTTAATACGGATACCAAAAGCACCAAGCGCGTCATGCGACCACCATAAACGGAAGCAGTTATCGCACAATGCCTGTGTCAGCCGCCAGAGCAGGAAAAGACCAATATCTCATTCGGAGTAGCGGGCAATATTTCGCGCACGGCTTTGTTCATATTATCGATTTTGGCGATCGTCTCGGGTGAATTTGAACAGCGGGTTACATCATAGCGCTTTCGGGCTTCACGGGCTTTCTCCATCGCCTCCATGCCGAGCAAATAGCGCTCTATTCTGTAAGTTTCGCTCGCCGGGGCATAGCTGACCAGTGATACCTCCGCGTCATTGTTCGGGACAAAAGTCCGCGACCAGCCTTCGCCGCTTTCCACATATTGCGTTCGACCATTGATACACCCGCTTTTTGACCAGTCGAACAGGACATCGTCAGTATTCGACATAGTAACGCGGCTGCGTTCCGGCTGGATAACGCACCGTCTTTTGCCATTTGCCGCCATTGTTTTCGCAGGGGTAACAGGTTCGTCGCGTAGGTTCTGTGTCATGGCTGTACGGACGCGTTCGTCGATTTCGTCGAAGGAAGGGCGGACAGCGAATATGACGAGGGATGCGATAAACATCATGGCCCCAACGCTGGCCGCAATCTTGAAACGGTCGCGTTGTCCGCGCTCGGTAAATTGCCACGCGGCGCCGCCTGCGACCGCGCTCAGCACGAGCAAAAGCGCCGCAAATGCCATATGGTTTTCGCGTTCGCCAATTACGGCATGCTCTGCATCTCTCCGAACCTTGCCCTCTCTGCTGCGCTGCAGTTCCGCGGCAATCCGTGCTTCGGCCTCCAGTTTCGATCGAGCGGCGGCTTCGCGTTCTGCTTCGGCGCGGGTGAGGTCCGCTACCGATCGGCATTCGCCTGTGACAGTCCGCAAGTCCAGTCCCTCATTGGCTAAAAAAGAGGACAGTTCGCGATTGGAAACCGCGAAATAAAATTCCGCGCCACCGCCGTCTGCAACCGAACCGAAACTGTTGATTCCAACCACGCGTCCGCAGGCATCGACCACGGGACCGCCGCTGTTTCCCGGCGCAATGGGCGCCGTATGTAATATGGACTCGACCGATTTAGAGCTACGCCCGGCCGAAACGCTGCCTCTTGCTTTCACCGGAACCTGCGGTTGCAGCACATCGGCTTCACTCTGTTCCAGCGCCACATCTACGCTGGCAGGGTAACCGATCGCGAACACATCAACGCCGTCCGGAACAACACCCGAATAGAAGCTTGCAGGTATAAGCCCTCCCCCGTCCTCCAACTGCAAAAGCGCCAGGTCTTTGCCGGGAAGCGCCGCCGTCAACCGCGCATTATCGCTTCGGGAACCTTGCCACTGCATGACCACCAAATCTACGCTTCCGTCAAACCGGGCTTGTACGCGGCCCTCGCCGTTGGT
>JACVCM010000021.1 GCA_016742125.1 Sphingomonadaceae bacterium
CCTTGATTAGCCGATCGATCAGCGGTTCGGCCTGCAGATGGAGTGAAAGACCTTTTTCCTCAATCCGTACTGCCATGATATCGCGGATGTCGGTTACGATCTCGGTCGGCCTGAATGTCGTGTTCTTGACCTGCGCCGTACCAGCCCCGCTTTTGGCTACTTCAATCAGCTGTTCGATGAGGTGAAGAAGATGTTCGCCGGCCAGAACACTTGCCTCGACCATTTCCTTCTGGCTGCGCGGCATATCGGACTGCTTGAGATGATTCCCGTAACCGATGATTGCATTAAGCGGTGTTCGCAATTCATGGCTGACGCTGGCCAGAAAATAGCTCTTGGCCTTGCTGGCCATTTCCGCCTGTTCCTTTGCGTGCGATATTTTCCGGATCAAGGTCGAGCAATAGGCGGGAATGACGAGGAGAGCGACGACCAGCGCTATGCCGAGCGACAAATTCTGCTGCCAATAGTCAGTGGTCATTACCACAATGCCAAAAGTGGCTGCTGACATGAATGCCGCCACGAAAAGCCACTTGAGACCGTACCGAAAGCCATTGCCGAGGATCATCCACAAGATGATCGGCCAAAAAATCGACATATGCTCCGGTTCGCGCAGCATTACCGCGAATGCCATCATCACATCGAGAATTATGGCGGCAAACCACCGTTCCTCCGGACGCCATATTCCGCGCTTCTGCATGATGTAGAGCGCCGCATTGAAAGAGAGATAAGCGACAAATGCGGAAAATATAACGGCGTCGAACGCAAAGAAATAGCATCCGAAGCCGGAAACGCCGCCCATTACCAGGCGGTTGCGGAGGATCTCCTGCTCGGGCGTCAGCTCGCCGCGCAGACCGCGCAAATATTTCATCATGGTGCCGCAGCCTCGAAGCGGGCGTCGCCATGACGGAACAGTTCGCGTACATCATCGACGGAGAGGGGGCGGCCCAGCAGGAAGCCCTGCACCTCGTCGCAACCGGATGCACGTAGCAACGAATATTGCGCTTCGTTTTCAACGCCTTCTGCAACTACACGCATACCTAGCGCGTGTGCAAGGTGCGCTATGGTAGAAATGATGGCACGATCTGCGGCCGATCTCTCAATCCGGGAAATGAAGGTTTGATCGATTTTCAGCCTCGATGCGGGCAGGTCCCGCAGATATTGCAGCGACGAATATCCGGTGCCGAAATCGTCAATGGAAATGCCTACACCGCCCGCGCGCAGCGTTTCCAGCTGACGATAGACGTCCGGGCTGTGGTCGAGGAGCAACTCTTCGGTAATTTCGATGGCGAACTTGCCGCGCGCAATCCCATATTTCTCCACATTGTTCAGGATGTCTTCGGAAATCGACGCATATTGAAATTGTTTGGGAGACACGTTGATCGCGACATGCGGCAGGACGATGCCCTCGTCGGCAAAGGCTGCAATCTGCTTGCATGCCATTTCGACCACCCACTGGCCGATCCGGCCGATCAGCCCTGAATCATTGGCTACTTTGATAAAATCGGATGGTACAAGGCGACCGCGAACCGGATGTTGCCAGCGAACCAATGCCTCCAGCCCGACATATTGGCCACTGCCGGTGTCCACGATGGGCTGATATTCCAGGAACAGCTGATCCTTGCTGAGTGCCTCGCGCAAATCGGCTTCTACACCTGCATTTAGCTGGGCGATCTGGTTCATACGGGGCGAAAAGAAGCAGTAACAATTTCGGCCCGATGACTTCGCCTCATACATTGCCAGGTCGGCGAGGCGCAGCAGCTCGTCAGCAGACGTGCCGTCTTCCGGTATCAGGGCGATGCCGATACTGGCCCCGATAAGCTGTTCCACGCCGCCGATCGAATAGGGTTCGCCAATACGGGCAAGCAATTTGGTGCTGATTGAAGCTGCATTATTCTCGTCGTTCAGGTTCTGGATGACGATAGCAAACTCATCGCCGCCGATCCTTGCCGCAAATCCGATTGTTTCAACCACACTGCTGATGCGTTCTGCAACCTGGCGCAGGAGCATGTCGCCGGTCTGGTGACCCCGGGTGTCATTGATTACCTTGAACCGGTCGAGATCGAGCAACAGCAACGCGGCACCACGGCCGGTTGCGTTGCATTCGTCGATGGTTGTGCGCATCCGATCCGCAAGCAATGTCCGGTTGGGCAACCCGGTAAGCATGTCATGCAATGCGAGGTGGGTTCGATGCTCTTCGGCAAATTTACGGGCGGTGATGTCGAGGCCGGTCGTCAGCACGCCGATCGTCTGATTGTCCTTGTTAAGGAGCGGAGATTTGTTGCAGTGGAATACAAGCTCGATCCCCTCACTGACAAATTTCTCTTCGTAATTCGGTATCGAGACGCCGGTTTCCAGCACGACATTGTTGCGCCGACTTTCGCGCTGGGCCAGATCAGATTGGAGGATATCCAGTATCGACCGCCCCACCATTTGGTCGGGGTCCTGTCCGAACAGCGCCGCCTGATAGGAATTCAGGAAAAGTAACTTGCCGTTGCGGTCCGTCGCGTTGATCAAAATGGGTGTGGTGTCGATGATCTGCTCCAGCATCGACTTGCCGGGGCGTTCGTCACTATCGTCCGACAGCTTCGCCGGATTTGCAGACAGCGATTGCTTCAGTTCCAACTGACGATGATGCTGGCCGAGCAGCAGCAACGCACGGTCGCTGAACTCCGTATGGGACACGGGGCTTTGCAGAAAATCGGTCGCGCCGGCATCGAGCGCGCTTATTCGACATTCGCGGTCCTGCCGCGCCGTGATAATGATCGCAGGGATATGGGCGCCTGTGGCGCGAGCCCGGAAACGGCTAATAAACTCGGCGCCATTCATTTCGGGCATGCGGTAATCAACAACCAACAGGTCGGCAGGTTCCGTCTCGAGCCACTTTAACGCTTCCACAGCGCTGTGGAAGCATTTGGCGGAAAAATCCGGACCCATCATCGCCACATATTGCGCGTAAACGCGTAAATTGGTCGATCGGTCGTCAACAATGACTATGCGCGCGTGCATGATGCTCGCGATAGCCAGAGAACCTCAAGGAATGGTTAAGCGATTGTTTGCAAATCGGCGTTGCACGTTGAGTGCAAAAGATAAATGGTCGGGAAAAGAGGATTCGAACCTCCGGCCCCTGCCTCCCGAAGGCAGTGCTCTACCAGGCTGAGCTATTTCCCGACCGATGCTGACGGCGAGGCGCGTGTCCTGCCGAGCAGGCCGCGGCTATAGGCGGCACATTTTCGGCTTTCAAGCCAAATGTTTTACCGTGCCGCTGGTTGCCAGAATCGAAACCGCGCCCTAGCGTCGGTGCATGGGAGAAACACCGCATTATGAAGACCAATATCTTGCGCTGATGCGCCGGATATGGACCGAAGGGACCTTACAACGTGACCGGACGGGGGTCGGCACCAAGGCGCTTTTCGGAGCACAAATGCGGTTCTCGCTCGCCGATGATGCAGTGCCTCTGCTGACGACGAAGCGCGTCTTCTGGAAAACTGCGGCGCGTGAGATGTTGTGGTTTCTGACCGGCGATACCAATATTCGGCCCCTTTTGCAGCAGAAGGTTCGCATCTGGACCGACTGGCCGCTGGACCGTTATCGCCGCGAAACCGGGGACGAGATATCGCAGGAGGATTTCGAGGCCCGGATTGTGGAAAGCGGCGAATTTGCCGATTTATGGGGCGATCTGGGTCCGGTCTACGGCGCGCAATGGGTGAATTGGCCACGCTATGTACCGGTGGGCGAGGGGCTCTATCACCGCGCGGACAAAGGTATCGACCAGGTCAGTTTGCTGGTTGAAAGCCTGAAGAACAATCCTGGCTCCCGGCGACATATCATCGAAGGATGGAATGTAGCAGAGCTTGAAAGAATGGCGCTCCCTCCCTGCCACAAGACATATCAGTTTCATGTCGCGGACGGCGTGCTGAGTTGTATACTGTTCCAGCGGTCATGCGATCTGGGATTGGGCTTCGCCTTCAATGCATTTTCGGCTGCATTGCTGACACGGATGCTGGCTGCAATATGCGGATACGGGGCGGGGGAATTGATCTGGCAAGGCGGAGACGTCCATCTTTACCTCAACCACGCCGAGCTGGTCGAGGAGCAGCTTTCGCGCGTCCCGGCAGGTGCGCCAAAGCTTAAGCTATTGCGAATACCCGACAGCATATTTGACTTCGATATCGAGGATTTTGAGGTGCTGGATTATGCGCCGCAAGCTCATATATCTGCGCCCGTTGCCGTATAGGACAGCACTATTGACCTAAGGCGGTGCTTGAAATAATATAACAATCGCTGACAATAAAGTTTGTGAGTCGTGAGAGGCTCTGTTGAGCGAGGAGAATGGGATGGCGCAGCGACTAAAGAACAATCTTGCGCCGTTGCGACTGCATGTGCCCGAGCCCAAATTCAGACCGGGTGACAAGGCTGATTTCAGTGACATCGTCGTACCGCCGGTAGATGCTTTGCCGCGACCCGATGAGGCCGTTAAACCGGCGGAAATTCATGATCTGGCCTATGGCCTTGTCCGCGTCCTCGACGACGACAGCGGCGCAAGAGGCAGCTGGAATCCCGGGCTGGATGCCGATCGGCTACGGCTGATGCTCCGCAAGATGCTGCTTCTGCGCGCATTCGATGATCGCATGTTTCGGGCGCAGCGACAGGGAAAAACGAGCTTCTACATGAAGTCCTTTGGAGAGGAGGCGACCTCGGTCGCCACGGCGATGACCCTCCAACATGACGACATGTGTTTTCCGAGTTATCGCCAGCAGGGGATATTGATCACGCGCGATTATCCGATGATCGAAATGATGAACCAGATCTATTCCAATCGGGGGGACAGGCTGAAGGGTAGGCAATTGCCGATCATGTATTCCGCCAAGGATTATGGTTTTTTCAGCATATCGGGCAATTTAACCACCCAATATCCGCAGGCTGTGGGTTGGGCGATGGCATCTGCTTCGCGAGGTGACACGCGCATCGCCGCAGTGTGGTGCGGCGATGGTTCTACCGCGGAGGGCGATTTTCACAGCGCGCTGACTTTTGCCGCCGTCTACAATGCGCCGGTCATCTTTCAAGTTGTTAATAATCAATGGGCTATTTCATCTTTTTCAGGCTTTGCCGGAAGTGAAAGAACGACCTTCGCAGCGCGCGCGATTGGCTATGGCATTGCCGGTTTGCGCGTTGACGGTAACGATGCGCTGGCGGTCTATGCAGCCATGGAATGGGCCGCCAATCGTGCGCGCACCAACAATGGACCGACGCTAATCGAATATTTTACATATCGCGGCGAAGGGCATTCGACGTCGGACGACCCAAGTGCCTATCGCGCCGCCGAGGAATATGCCGAATGGCCTCTTGGCGACCCGGTCGAGCGGTTGAAAGCACATTTGATCGGGCTTGGCGAATGGAGCGACGAACAGCATGCCGCTTTATCGGTCGCGCTCATGGACGAGGTAAAGACGACCCAGAAAGAGGCCGAAAAAAATGGCATATTGGGCCACGGCCTGCACCATCCGTTCGAAACCATGTTCGAGGATGTGTTTGAGGAAATGCCCTGGCATTTGAAGGAACAGTGCGCGCAGATGCTTGAAGAACAGCATGACAAATTCGGCGACGAATGGAAGCCGAACTGATGGCTGCGCCCACCAGGACGATGAACATGATCGAGGCGATCAACAGCGCACTCGATGTAATGCTCACACGCGACCCCGATGTTGTGATCATGGGAGAGGATGTCGGCTATTTTGGCGGCGTTTTCCGCGCGACCGCCGGCTTGCAGAGAAAACACGGCAAGACGCGCGTCTTCGACACCCCGATCACCGAATGCGGGATTATCGGCGTCGGTGTCGGTATGGCGGCCTATGGCTTGAGGCCTGTGCCCGAAATCCAGTTTGCCGATTACATCTATCCCGGCCTCGATCAACTGGTCAGCGAGGCAGCGCGGATGCGGTATCGGTCGGCGAACGATTTCATCTGCCCGATGACGGTACGATCGCCGTTCGGCGGCGGGATTTTCGGCGGCCAGACGCACAGTCAATCGCCCGAAAGTATGTTCACGCATGTTTGCGGCATAAAGACGGTCATCCCGGCCAATCCATATGATGCCAAAGGCCTTCTGATCGCGGCGATTGAGGATAACGATCCAGTCGTCTTCTTCGAACCGAAACGCATCTACAACGGCCCGTTCAGTGGCTATTACGACCGTCCGGTCGAGCCTTGGTCGAAGCATGAGGGCAGCGCCGTTCCCGAGGATTATTACCGTATCGAACTGGGCAAGGCGGCTACCGTACGCGAAGGTGAGGCGGTAACCGTGCTGACTTATGGCACGATGGTGCATGTGGTGAAGGCGGTCGTCGCGGAAACAGGCATCGATGCGGAAATCATCGATCTGCGTACCTTGTTGCCGCTGGACATCGAGACCATTGAAGCGTCGGTGAAAAAGACGGGACGCTGCATGGTGGTGCATGAGGCGACCCGCACGAGCGGCTTTGGTGCCGAACTGGCGGCACAGGTGCAGGAGCGGTGTTTTTATCATCTGGAAGCGCCGGTCGAGCGCGTCACCGGTTTCGACACACCCTATCCGCACAGCCTCGAATGGGCCTATTTTCCTGGTCCCGTGCGCCTGGCGCGGGCGTTCGACAAGATCATGAAGGATTGACGGCATGGCCAAGTTCACTTTCAATTTGCCTGACATCGGCGAAGGCATAGCCGAGGCCGAAATCGTTGCTTGGCATGTGAAGGTCGGCGACACGATTTCCGAAGATCAGCCGATTGCCGACATGATGACCGATAAGGCCACGGTCGAGATGGAAAGCCCCGTGGCCGGCATTGTTACCAAGGTCGCGGGCGAGGCGGGCGATGTGATAGCCATCGGGTCAATGCTGGTGGAAATCGAGACTGCGAGTGACGTCAACGACGTCAGTCAGGACATTCCCGCTATTAAGCCCGAGACAACGCAAGTTGCTACAGTTGCGGACGAAGTTCCACAAGCACTAGAGCCATCGAACCCACTGGCTATAGCTGACAAGGCCGAACCGAAGTCGCCGGAAAACAGAGATTTTCGACCTGGTTCCGCCATTACCGCATCACCGGCTGTGCGCGCCAGGGCCAGGGATCTTGGCGTCGATTTGAGTGACGTCAAAGCGTCAGGCGGACATGTACGGCATGCCGATCTGGATGCCTATTTGAACTATGGTTCGGGGCAGGGCTATCGCCCGCCCCACAGTTCGGCCAAGCGTCACGATGAGGTCATAAAGGTCATCGGAATGCGCAGGCGGATTGCCGACAATATGGCCGCTTCCAAACGCCATATTCCGCATTTCACATATGTGGAGGAGATCGACGTAACCGCCATCGAGGCTATGCGCGCCGATCTTAATGAAAATCGCGGGTCGAAGCCCAAACTGACGATGCTTCCAATGCTGATCGTCGCGATTTGCAAGACGATCCCGCAATTCCCGATGCTGAATGCGCGTTTTGACGATGAGGCGGGTGTTGTGACACGCCATGGTTCGGTCCATCTGGGTATGGCGACGCAGACCGATGCTGGCTTGATGGTCCCTGTTATCCGCGATGCGCAGGACAAAAATATCTGGCAGTTGGCGATGGAAATCAGCCGTCTCGCAGATGCCGCGCGCAATGGAAACGCGAAAAGTGAGGAATTGTCAGGTTCGACGCTGACAGTGACCTCGCTTGGGCCGCTCGGGGGTATTGCCACCACGCCGGTGATAAACCGTCCGGAAGTCGCTATTATCGGCCCCAACAAGATCGTCGAGCGACCGGTGTTTGTGGGTGACACCGTAGAGGCACGCAAATTAATGAACCTGTCGATCAGTTGCGATCACCGCGTCGTCGATGGTTGGGACGCCGCAAGCTATGTCCAGGCGCTGAAAAAGCTTATCGAAACGCCAGTGCTATTATTTGCCGACTAGAGTTTGAGTCCGGCGAAACTCGTCTGGTCGAATTTCAGTTTGAAGGTCACGAACGGCCCCGATCTGGTGTAACGCGCCTCTTCAAAATCGCGGTCTTCGAAACCAACAACGTTGTAACCCAAAGAGATATTGGCATTTTTGAAGGGGGTTACGGTCAGTACGGGACCACCGGAGTAAGCTATATTCTTACCGTTGGTGCCGATCCGTACGGTTCCGGTGCCACCGATATCGGCAACATCCGACAGGTCGAACTTGAAATCCCCGCCGATGATATTGCTCCAGCCTTTGACGTCGTCGCGACCGAAACGGTCGGTGGCATAGCGCGTGCCCCAGAAAAGGGCATATTCGCCGCGCTCAATGAAATTACCGTCAACCTCGTCGATGGGAATATAGTTGACCGACAGACTGTTGATGACGCGGCGCGATTTGGCGTCGCCGTCGATTTCCAGCGGCGCGCCGCCGACAGGGCCAGGAAGACCGGCCACTGCGTTACGTACCGAATCGTAACGGAACTCGGTTTTGTTCAGGAACGACCACTGGCTGTCCGCCGGGCGGTGTGCCCAACTTATTTCGGCTTGCGCGGTTGTGGTGGTTGCGCCGCCTTCTTCTTTCGCTCTGAACCAGCTCAGGAGGCCGCCTACGGCACGTCCTTCGCCAATCTGCCGCAAGATCGCTGAGGTCACGCCATAACGGTCTGTGGTGTCTCCAGCGCGATATTCCGCGCGCCCGGTCCAGCTCCAGCGATCGCCGTGATAGGTCGCACCGGCGGTTATGGCGACAAAATCTTCCGTAAGGCTGCCGTCGCTGCCCAGAAAGCCGCCTGAGGCAACGGGTTGCAACGGGTTGACGACATCGCTTCGGGCGAAACCGCCCAGCGTTTCATTGCCGTCAAGGGTGAAATCGACCGACCATTTTTCGCTCAATTTGAAAGATTGTGCGAGGCCATAGGCGGCAAAGGTGCGCGGACCGAACTCGGTGATGTCCTGACGGTTGATGCTGCTGAGCACCCGGCCGCCCGTCCAGGGCGCGACATCGAAACCGATGCGCGCGGTGCGAGCGTCGATTTTCTCGCCCTTGGCGATTTCATAGCCGGCGATCAGCGCAATATCTTTTTTGACCTGGAAGCGTGCGGCGATGCTATGGCGGGCAGGGAAGTCGATGCTCTCGTCCTGATCGTTGATGGCAAACTCGGTCTGCGCGGACAGTTCCAGCTTGCTGTCGAAGAATCGCTGCGAGCCACCCAGTTTGACGAGTGTGGAGCTGTTCGTTGTGCCATCGGACAGTTTGTCGCTGGCATGGGTCAGGCCTGCGCGCAATGTCGTATTGCCGTCTGTATACTCGAACTCGCTTATTGCCGCCCGGCGGCGGGCATCGTTGCCGAAAAACTCTTCCTGATAGGCGATGAACGAGGCCGATAACTGATCGGTGATGCGCATACGGCCATCGACACCGAATTTGCGTGTGCCGATCTCGCTGCGGTTGACCTGGCCGACGCCAAAACCCGCCTGCGTTTCCCGGACATAGGCAAGCACGTCGAATTTCTCGTCATGATGCTCGGCCTCGACCAGCCATGCGGTCGCGCCGCCGGCACTTGTTCCCCCGGTGTTTGCTTCACCGGTAGAACCAGCAAATTCAGCGCGAATTTCGGTGCCGGTGCCGGGGCGATAGACAATGTCGGCTCCCAGAAGGTCGGTCCTGGCGATGTCGCTTTCGTCATGGATTCCTGTCGCCGCGATCTGTAGCTTGCCATCCTCACTGGTCCAGCGAACACGCCCGCCTGCATTGGCGACCCGCTTGCCGATGCCGTCGACTTCATATTCTGCGATGATGAATTGCGGATCCAGGCCGCTGGAGCGCGACAGAACAGGTTCGCGGAACCTCAAAGTGCCCGCGAGATAGTCGATATCATAGTCGATATGCCGGAACAGTTGCTTGCGGTCGATGATACGATCCGAACGCAGCCGGTCGCGGGTTTCGATGCTGATCCGTTCGCTATTGGCAATGATATCCCGTGCCGCCAGCGCATAGGGGCCAGACAGGCCGTTGCCCTGAATTTCCTCACGACGGAAGCGGTAGGGCGTGTCAGAGCCGAAGGCAGTCGCCTGGATTTCATCATTGCGATATTCCGCCTTGATGCCATTGAACGAGCGCTGATAGCGCGCCAGTTCGGGCTCATCTATGCCCGTCGTATAGTCTCCGAAAAGCGCGTAGAATTGCGGTCTTTCGAGCTTCAGATAGAGACGGCGGACCGAGGCTGCATCATAGCGCTGATCGGTACGGTCGGCGTAAATCGTGTAATAGCGGCGCGGGTCGATGACGCCGGCAAAACGAGTCTCGTCTTCCTTCTTGTCGCTGTCATAAGCCATGGTCATCAGCCATTTTCCGGTCACACGGCCCTTGGCGTAGAGCGCGATCCGCCCATCGACGTTAAGCTGGTCATCGTCATCCACGAGCGTTTCAAGGCCTTCCTCGAGCTTGTTGAAGCCGATCGTGCCTGCGGCAAAGCCAACGACGGTCCAGGGGCGGTCGCCGGGATCGAGCCAGGTTTCTATCCGTTGCTCGCGCTTCGCCTGGCCGTTTTGAAAGTTGAAGGTAAGCGCGACACTGCCCGATGCTGTGGTCGGCTCAAGTTCAACATAGGCAAGACCTTCATCGTCATGTACGCGCCACACCGGTTCACCGCGTTCGAGGCCCGATAGCTGGCGTGCCTGCTCGGCATCGGCCTCCTGCGCAGCGCGATAGGGTGCGCTAAGGGTGAATGGGCCGGTCGCGCCCTGCTGGATAGGTTTGCCAGCGCGGTCGGTGAGGCGGAATGCAATGCGAGGCCGGGTGATGCCGTCAGCCACCAGAACGGATCGCTCCTTTACAAACTGTGCCTGCATCGGCGGCAAGGCAAAATAGACGGTCCTTTGCAGCGTTTCTACCACGGCATCCGCAGCGTCGATTATGCTGGCAGTGAGCTGGTTGGTGCCATCCTTGATGATCACGCCGCGCCACAGCGAAACATTGGTGCTACCGTCCGCGCTTCTCTTCATTCCATCGAAGTTGAGGGCGGTGACGGGGTGCCCGTTGAGCGAAAGCTTCACCTTCTGGTCGGAACGGTGCTTGATGGCGATGCGTATGGCATTGGAGCGGGGATTGTGGTCGATTTCGGGGAACAGAAAGGCGGTCCCGGGCGTCAACCCGACGGTCCAGTCGCGTTCGGAGGCTGCTGCTTCGCTGTCCGATAGCACGGGTGGCAAGGCCGTGGCCGCATTGCCATAAGGCTTTCTGGGCGCAACCGTCCGTGCCCGGAAATCTGCACGTTTCAGGCTACCGCCGCGTCCTTCGACAAAGCGGGAAATGGCGCTTCCTGCACTGCGTGTATTTTGCGCACAGTCGACCGTCTCCTGGTTGAGAGGAAGGCTGTTAGGGTCGATCTGCACGACATGGATGCCGGGTATCAGGCCTTCGAAATGGTAGCGGCCGTCTTCATCGGTGATGGTATATGTGCCATCCTGAAGCATGAGGCGAACATTGGCGATGCCTTTGGCCTTCCGCGGATCGACCGTGCAGCCGCCTTCTGTAACCCGCCCAACTATGGTGAAACGCTCGCTTATGCCATCGCGGACGATGCGCACCGCTGCATCGACGGTGCCGCTCGAAGCGCCCCGATTGTCCACCGCGGATGCAAGGTTGAGCGCGTTACCCGGCCTGGCGTCCTGCCTGACTTCTGCCAGATAGGTGAGCAATCCGGATCCCCCAGCCGCCAATGGCGGCAGCGCCACGGTGAAGCTGCTGCCGTCAGGCGCTACTGTCGGGGTGACGATATTACCCTGATATTTAACGCTATTCTCGCGGAGTCGCATCGCTGTGGGAAGGCGATCGGTGACCGTTATCGACCCGGAATTTCTGAGACGATCCGGATTTTGTACTGATACACGATATTGCACAACATCCCCCGGCATTGCCGTGGCTGTCGAGGTAACCTTGCTCAGCGTTAACGCCCCGCCGGGCCGGTCAAGCGGGATGTCTATCCTCACAGGTGCGGGATCGAATAGCGTAATGGTGCCGCCATAGGATCCCGGAGCGATCACGAATGCGCCGCCGTCGGGCCTGACCAATGCCGCAAGTTCAGCCGGTGTTGCGAAGGAGGGGAAAGTATATGGCCCCGGCGGTGTTACAACCAGCCGGTAAGTTCCCTGTCGAAGAAATGGAAAACGATAAAATCCTGTAGTAAAAGGATAAATTCGTCCGCTACTGTCCGTGACAGTGGTACCAGTCACAATGGTACTGGGGAAAGATGACACACCGTCGTCGCCGAATACCTGTGCGGGCAAGCCGGTGACGGCGTCGACGATGGTGACAGTGGTGCCGTTGACGGGCGCTCCGTCACCGCTGTCGAAGGTTAGCCCGAATGGATCGACGAGTATCTCCACCTCGACGTTCCCGACAACACTGCCGGTGCTGGTGTCGTCGATTTCCACATCTATCGTGTCGCCAGGTCGTACTGACAAAGCGCAGTCGCCGACCACAGCAGGCGGTGGCGCGGCCTTCGTATTGATGAAACCGAGGAATCTGCTGCTGTTTACGGCAGATTCGGTCAGTGTGATGCGCTCTCTGTCGCCATTGGGCGTTGCTATGACGACATCGAAGCTGTCAATTGCGCCAGAATTGATGTTTTTGGTGACGGAATCGACTTGAATCACGAGCGGCTCGCCCGCCCGGATCGCAGTTGCCGGCAAAAGGCTCGCGGGGGCCGTGCTGAGTCCCGAATAGACCCCTCCAAACTGGACGGGTGTTGGACCACTGATTCCGGTGCAGACTGTCGGCGGCAGATTTGTCGTCGTCGCGCCCGGCGCGTTGGAAAAATGCAGCAGCGACAGGACGGGTGGCGGCGGCGGCGTGTTTTCGACCGCAAACTGCACGGTGTTCGATGTCCGGGACAGGGTTTGCGACCCGATATCCCACTCGACAGTGGCGGTATTGGTAATGATTTGCGGCTGCGCTTGTCCAAACGCAGGTAGGCAGGCGACAGGAAGGAGCATTCCTGCCGCCAGCGCACCGGCGCATTTGATAATGGACTTGGTTAACGTTGCCATGTCGAAAAGGGGCGACGGCGGTTGCCCGCGCGCCGCCCCCTTGTTTCTTTAATTGACGATCGTGACGCGGAAAATCATCGCGCTGGCGGTGTTCTGCACGATGTCCGACAGTGTCGCATACGCAGTATTCGCCGTGGGCGTTCCGAAATTGCCGCCGTCCGTGTCTCCGTTTGAATCGGTCACCGGCGAACCGGACGTATTGTCACAGGTCTGGGTTGCGCCCGGATTTGTCACGGTTACGTTGCGACGAATGGAATTCGTCACATATGTCGTGTTCGTCGGCACAAGGTCGGAAATGCTGACATTGCTGGCAGTTGCGGCACCTGCTGCGTTCGCGACCGAGATGCAATATTCCACGACTGCTCCCGGAATGGCCTTCGGATTCGTGGAGCTGACACCATCGCTGATGATACGGCTCGACTTGAACACCGTCAAAACGGGTGCCGACACAGTATAGTCATCCCATGCCCACGACACACCATTACGCGACGTATTGCCCTGCGTCGGCGTCAGATCCTCCGCAAAGATCGTCTGGAAAGTACCACTGGTGACGTCTGCAGTGTTTGCAACAGTATCGTCGACTGCGGTAATGGCTGTCGCGTTGCTATTGAGCGCCGTCGCGGCAAGTTGCACAACGGCTACCGAGCCATTGGCGCTGACCGGAATGTCACTGCGCACAAGAATATGAACGGTCGTGTTCTTCGCGACATCGTTGAGTGTCAGGCTGGTGCTGAATGCTTCCGCCCCGTCGAGCACTCCGTTGCCGTTCGTGTCGATCGCATATTCAAAGTTCGTTACATCGATGCTGTCCGTTCCGCGACCGCCACCGATGGTAGTGCCATTGGCGGTGTTGGTGGCAGCAAGCGAAAAGTCGAGCGTGTCGTTCGAACTGTTAACGAGGGTGAATGCGACGTCGCGGTTCTGTTGGCCCGACGTAACCGATGTGGTGCCCACGGTTGTCTTTTCAGAAACCGAAAACAGTATCTTGCGGTCGACGCGGAACTGGTTCTGTGCCGAAATCGTAGTTTGCGGTACACCGCCAACCTGGAAATCGACATTCACTGTATTGGTAATCAGCGTGTTCGCGTCGGTGTTTTGCGCATAGGCTGGACTTGCGAAAGCCAGCACCAGAGCAAATCCGGACGAAGCGCTGAGAAGCTTTAGCTTACTGGTCATGCTAGTTTACTCCTGTTGCACTAAACTGATTGCGCCCACTCCGCCGCAATCGAGACGGTCTCGTGGTCATTTGACGATCCCACGAAAGATCAATTTACCTTCCGCACCTGCGGTAAGCGTTTGATTCAAATTCCATTTTATATGTGTGACATCGCTGCGCAGCGCTGGACGGAGCGTTCCGTCGGGCTTCGTCACGCGCAGCGTTCCCAAAAAGCCCCAGCTTTTGCCCCCGTCGACAGAGACGGTTTCCAGCCCGTCGGACGTGCCGTCAAAAGCGACCGCCGCAGGCAGGGGATTGGTGACCACAAAATTGCTGGCGGTTGCGCCGCCGACATTCTTGTAGCGCACAACAAACACCAGATTATCGCCCGGCGTCACGAGATTCGGCTTTTCGAGGATGACCGTTTTACTGCCATCCGGTTTGACGACCTGACGCTCTACAAAGACGTCGCTGACGAGTTGCAAGGGGGTTGCAGCGAAGGTCGTTGATGCAACGCAAAAGCATGCCAGGATGGCAGCGACGATTGAGGTAAAAATTTTCATGGAATGAGTACCTTGAATGTCACTGTCCGCGTCTGACCAGCAGGGACATTGCCTGCCGCCACGCTGATCCGCGTTCCGTTATAGTTGCCGGCATCGGCATCGGTCGCATCGGTGAGAGCGCCGGCCTCAAGCGTTATCGAACCTGCCTGATATTGTGTGCCTGCCGGTATCGGATCGGTAATCACCAGATTGTTGAGCGCGCCCGAACCTGAAACGGTGGCAACGATGCTATAGGTCACCACTGCACCCGGTACGGGACGGTTTCCATTGAACGGATCGACTATGGTGGCGGATTTCAGCAACGATACTGACGCAGCCTGGACCGCCAGAAAGCCGTTGTCGGTGCTGTCAGCACCCGTTGTGCCAACAACCGCATTGCCGCCGCCCTGGCCTGCACCAGCGAAACTTGTGCCGGGCGCCCCGGTTCCGGTGAGCGCAGCGGCAGTCAGGCCAACACTGGCGCGATTGGCGTTGCTGACACCCGCGGGTGTCGCAGTGATGACAAAAACAACCTGCTGCTGATCAGGTGCCAGAACAAGCGCTGGATTGCTTGAACCCGATACATATATGTCGTCGACGCCAGGGTCATATACGCCGTTGTCGTTGGTATCGATGACAATTTCGACAAGGGTCGGATCGAAATCGTCGCCGCCACTGGCAACATTTGCCGTTAGCGAAAACTCTTCACCGCCATTTCCGTTGTTCGTAATCTGGAATGTCTGCACATTGGCTGTGGCGCCCGGTGATGTGATGACGTCGCCCGGATCGGTCGATAGCACGGTCACGTCAAGCAACTCGTCAACCTTTATGACAAGGGTGTTCGACTGGATTGTGACCGGGCCGCCTGCTGAATCATATGTCGCAGATGCAATATTTTCGATGTCGGTCCCGGCAATTGTCCCGGCTGCCATGGCAGGCGCAGAAATGGCTGCCGTCAGCAGTGCTGCCGTCATTAACGGAAACGTTATACGCAACGTCCCCAAGGCGGGCACACCCCCCGCATTGAATGGATTTCTGGTCATCTTGACGCCACTTATGCCAGAACAAGGTCAAGAAACGGTTAACTCAGACAGGACCGATTAACCAACACAAGTGATTGAATAGAAATGGTAATATAATGGAGCCAGGGTAAAGATTTGTAAAATGCAAAGCTTTCCGTAAATCTTCGGCCAGATCGCGATTCATGACGTCAAAGGATCAAGTTTTCTGACCCGCCTCATTTGCGATAAAGGGCGTTGACAGAATCTTGCGCCGCTTCTAGTGCGCCCCCACCGCAGCTTAGCGGGTGTAGCTCAGTTGGTTAGAGCGCCGGCCTGTCACGCCGGAGGTCGCGGGTTCGAGCCCCGTCACTCGCGCCACTGCCTGAATTTTCTGGCATCGGTTGGCGCGCTAAACGATCCCGTCTCCATCCAGATCAGCAGGGGTCGCAATGGGGCTATCCAGACAATGCCCGCAACAAGATATATCACTCCCTGTACGATTATCGGCAATTGGCCAATAAATCCGGACGCGCTGACGACAATAAAAGCCCAGAGCGCGATAATCGCCAGTATCGCAATCATACCTGCAGGTTTCCGCCAAGATGGCCGAGGTTGATTTGGGTTCATTGGGTTATCCATGATTGTTCGGTGAGTACTGCGTCCATCGGAATGTCCCATGGGTCGGAAATGAGGGCGGGCGCCATCTGGACCGACCAAGCAAGCCCCACGGCTATCACATTGTCGAGCAGGCTTAGGGCACGATCATAATGCCCCGCACCTTGCCCGAGCCGCATCAGACGGGCGTCGAACGCCAGTAAAGGAACCAGCGCAACATCAGGGTCGCAAGGCTCAGCCGTTTCAGAGGGCTGGCTCAGGCCGAAAGGGCCGGCAAATAATTGATCCCCTGGGTCCCAGCGCAGGAACCGCATCGGAGCGACGCGAGACGTAATGTGGGGCAGGGCAAGCTTGCAACCCATCGACCTGGCTTCATTGAGCAGCGAGGCAGGATCGACCTCCGACCCTGTTGCGATGTAGCCCGCGACCGTTTTGCCAGGCTGCAACAACGCGCGCAGTGGGCTGGGAACCCGCGAAAAAGCCAGTTTGCGCTCGGACGGAGTGAGGTTTTCAACAAATTCGTCACGTAACTGGCGATATTTCAAACGCTGCGATGCCTTGTCGAATTCTATATCCACAGCATTTTGTCCAGTATTGGGAGTGGCGGAACCATCATGGGTCGTTTCCCGGAATATCCTCTGACGCCAAAACGTCAGGTGGGTGCCGTATATGTCAGACCAGGATCCAACTAGGGACAGCTCCCTTTGATATTATATCGCCTCAGGGATGTTCTCATCGGTTCGTGCCGGACAGTACCGCCATCATCAATATAACGCGTATATGCTAACTCTCAAGCCTGAGCGCGAGATTTTCCAGCCGGTCGGCCAGCCGTTCTAGCGTTTCTGCGGCTTGTTCGACTTCTGCGTCGTGCGATGACTGGTCCGGAATTCCTGCGCCACCCGCATTATCGTGCAGCTTGTCAGCTAACAGGAGGGCGGAAAACAGCAACAATCGGCTCTCGTTGAGTCCGCCCGACGGGCCGCCGGCCTCTCGCGCCTTCTCGTCGACCATTGCACCTAGCGTCAGCAACCGCTGCTCCTCACCATCCTTGCAAGTAACGATATATTCGCGTCCGGCGATTGAAAGACGGACCTCGGCCATTACGCAACCCCCGCCAATATGCGATCGATCTCGCCAATAGCCGCCCGCGTTTCCGCCTTCAGTTTTTCGTGCCGGTCGGCAAGGTTATCGTCTTTGTCGACGGGCGAAATATGCTGCATTTGCTCGAGACGGGACAAAGCCCGCTCGACGCGCCCGATGGCGACAATAAGCCGTTGTGTTGCCATAACTTGCCTCCCTTATGTCAGGAACGATAGCAGAAACCGTTATTTGTGCAAATGTCACACGGTGTGGCTCTTTGGCAGTTGCGAGTTCGGAAAAGGACGGCCTGTCCCTTGACGCTGGACATTAGCATCCGCAAAGGGTGCGCAGCCGCGACTCGACCGGGCAGCGGCGACAGTTGTGGCTGCCGCTGCAACTTTTCCTTCTGGGCTCATTCATGGGGTGACGATGACCGTCAGTGAACAGCAGATGGCCAATGCAATTCGGGTGCTGGCTATGGATGCCGTGCAGGCAGCGAATAGCGGGCACCCCGGGATGCCGATGGGGATGGCAGACGTCGCCACCGTGCTCTATTGCGATTATCTGAAGTTCGACCCCGCCGACCCGCACTGGCCAGACCGCGATCGCCTGGTGTTGTCGGCCGGGCACGGCTCGATGCTGGCTTATGCCACGTTGCACCTGAGCGGCTATGCCAAGCCAACGATGGACGACATCCGCAACTTTCGCCAGTTGCACAGCCCCTGCGCCGGCCACCCCGAAAATTTCGAGCTTGCGGGCATAGAGGCCACAACCGGGCCGCTGGGGCAGGGGCTGGCGATGGCAGTCGGAATGGCCATCGCCGAACGGCATTTGAATACGATATTCGGCGATGAGCTGGTCGATCATAAAAGCTGGGTTATCGCGGGTGACGGATGCCTGATGGAGGGTATCAATCACGAGGCGATCGGGCTTGCGGGACATTTGCAACTCGGGCGGTTGAATGTCCTGTGGGACGATAACCGGATTACGATCGATGGTGCCGTCGACCTGTCATCGAGCGAGGACATTGCGGCGCGCTATCGCGCCACCGGATGGCATGTTGTGGCCTGCGATGGCCATGATTTTGCCGACATCCGCCGTGCGATTGACGAAGCGCTGGCTGACCCGCGTCCGTCTCTGATCGCGTGCCGAACGATCATCGGCTACGGAGCGCCCAACAAGCAAGGCAGCTCGAAGGTTCACGGCTCTCCACTGGGCGAAGATGAAATCGCCGCAACGCGCAGTGCCCTTGGTTGGGGATATGCGCCGTTTGAAATTCCAGCAGATGTGCGTGAGGCATGGCTCGAACGGACGGCTGGCGGGAAAAATCATCATTTACGATGGCAATCGGCTTTGGCAACGCATTCGCAGAAAGACGAATTCGAACGCAGAATGTCGGGAGAGATCGAAACCGCCGCCGCAATGTCCGGATATATGGCGCAGCTCGTGGCCGACCGCCCGAAAGCCGCAACCCGGAAATCGTCGGAGATGGCGCTGGGCCCGTTGACGGACGCATTTCCCGAACTGCTCGGCGGCTCTGCCGATCTGACCGGTTCAAACAATACCAAAACAACGGCGTTAAAACCACTGAATAAAGACGATTATTCCGGTCGCTATATCTATTATGGTATCCGTGAATTCGGCATGGCCGCAGCTATGAATGGCATGGCGCTCCATGGCGGGATCATTCCATTTGGCGGCACGTTCTTGATTTTTTCGGACTATGCCCGCCCTGCAATCCGGCTGTCGGCGCTGCAGGGCGTTCGCGTCGTTTATGTGCTGACGCATGACAGCATCGGGCAGGGCGAAGACGGACCCACGCATCAACCTGTCGAGCATCTGCAAAGCCTTCGAATGATCCCGAATCTGGAGGTTTTCCGGCCCTGTGACGCCATTGAGGTTGCCGAATGCTGGCAACTGGCATTGGCGCGCAAACAAGGACCGTCGGTGCTGGCTCTGTCCCGGCAAGACCTTGAAATGGTTCGCACATCGGCGGATGAGAACCTGTCAGCAAAGGGTGCGTACCGGATCGCGTCGGCCAGGTCGGCGCGCCGCGTCATTATCGTCGCGACAGGATCGGAAGTAGCCTTGGCGGTCGACGTTGCCAAAATGCTCGAAGACCGGGGCGTTGGCGCGGATGTTGTCTCCATGCCCAGCATATCGCGATTTAAAGCGCAGGACTTTGCCTATCGTTCCGATATATTACCCGATGACGGTAGTCTGCGGGTTTCCATCGAGGCAGGGACGACTTTCGGCTGGTCGGACGTCACGGGCAGCAACGCACTCCACATCGGCATCGACCGTTTTGGTGCATCGGCGCCTGGCAAGGTCCTCATGGAGCATTTCGGCTTCAGCGCCGAGAAAATAACCCCGCAAATCATCGCCAGACTGGGCTGATAGGAGCATATATGACTGTCAAAGTAGCAATTAACGGGTTTGGCCGGATCGGCCGCCTGGTGGCCCGCGCGATTCTGGAGCGCGACGACCATGACCTTGAGCTGGTGGCCATTAACGATCTTGCGCCCGCCAAGGCCAATGCGCTGCTTTTCAAGCGCGATAGCGTCCATGGGGCGTTTCCCGGCACCGTCGAAGCCGATGGCAACGACATTATCGTCAACGGTAAGCGAATTCACGTCACTGCAGAGCGTGACCCGGCCAACCTGCCGCATGCCGCAAATGGTATCGACATAGCGCTGGAGTGCACCGGATTCTTTACCGATCGCGCCAGCGCCGAGAAGCACCTTGCCGCCGGCGCAAGACGCGTGTTGATCTCGGCCCCCGGCAAAAATGTCGATAAAACAGTTGTTTTCGGGGTCAACCACAGCGTCTTGACGTCAGACGACCTGATCGTTTCGAATGCGAGCTGCACCACCAACTGCCTCGCGCCGCTGGCCAAGGTATTGAACGATGAAATCGGGATCGAGCGTGGATTGATGACCACAATACACAGTTATACCAACGACCAGAAAATCCTCGACCAGATCCACGACGACATGCGCCGGGCGCGTGCTGCGGCGATGTCGATGATCCCGACTACCACGGGTGCTGCACGTGCGGTCGGCGAAGTCATGCCCGAACTAAAGGGCAAGCTCGACGGTTCGGCGATTCGCGTGCCGACGCCGAATGTGAGCATTGTCGACCTGACCTTTACACCCAGGCGCGATACTACGAGGGAAGAGGTCAATGCACTGCTGAAAGCAGCTTCTGAAGGTGCTTTGAAGGGCGTTCTCGCCTATTCGGATGAACCGCTGGTGTCGATCGACTATAACCACTGCCCTGCAAGTTCCACCATCGACAGCCTCGAAACGGCGGTTATCGATGGCAAGCTGGTCCGCGTATTGAGCTGGTACGACAATGAATGGGGTTTCTCCAACCGCATGGTCGATACCGCTGGCGTTATCGGAAAGCTGCTCTGATCATGGCATTTCGCACGCTCGATGACCTTGGGGATGTAAAAGGCAAACGTGCTTTGGTGCGCGTGGACCTGAATGTTCCAATGGCCGACGGGCGTGTCACCTATGATATGCGCCTGCGTGCTTTGATGCCCACTGTCCTCGAGTTGTCGGGGAAGGGTGCAAAAGTTCTGTTGCTTGCCCATTACGGTCGCCCGAAAGGCGCGAAGCACAGCGAAATGTCCGTTTCCATGGTGCTCGATGCGTTGCAGGAAGTGTTGGGGCGGGAGATCATGTTCGTCCCCGAAATTGCCGGTGATGTCGTTACCCAATCGGTCGGGATCCTTGCTGATGGCGACATTGCGCTACTTGAAAATACGCGCTTTTGGCCAGGGGAAGAGAAAAACGACCCTGAGCTTGCGAAAGCGGTGGCTGCAAATGGCGACATCTATGTAAACGACGCTTTCTCGGCTGCCCATCGTGCGCATATGTCGACTGAGGGCCTCGCGCATCTTCTGCGCGCTTATGCCGGGAGGTCCATGGAGGCCGAACTCAAGGCATTGGAGGCTGCTCTAGGCAATCCCGAGCATCCGGTAGCCGCCGTCGTTGGCGGCGCGAAGGTTTCGACGAAACTCGATGTCCTGAACAATCTGGTTACGAAGGTCGATCACCTCATCATCGGTGGAGGGATGGCCAACACCTTCCTGGCTGCGCGCGGCGTGAATGTCGGGAAATCGCTGTGTGAGCACAATCTTGCGGATACCGCAAATGCGATTTTGGATGCTGCGGATGCGGCAGGCTGTACGGTCCATCTACCATATGACGTCGTGACGTCAGTCGAATTCCGCGCAAATCCGCCGGTTCGTACCGTCAACGTTCATGAAGTCGGTGCGGACGAGATGATCCTCGACGTCGGCCCGGCGGCAGTTGAGGCGCTTGCGGATGTGCTGAAAACCTGTCGCACATTGGTATGGAACGGGCCTCTGGGAGCGTTCGAGATCGAGCCGTTTGATGCAGCCACGGTGGCGCTTGCCAAGACGGCGGCGGCGTTGACGAAAGAAGGGTCGCTTGTATCGGTCGCGGGGGGCGGCGATACCGTCGCCGCGTTGTCCCATGCCGGTGTCGCTGGGGATTTCAGCTTCATTTCCACGGCGGGCGGAGCGTTCCTGGAATGGATGGAAGGCAAGCCTCTCCCCGGAGTCGATGCCCTTCAAATACACTAACAGCGACGGGGCATTTGCCCCGTTTTTTCGAACCCTCGATGCATACGTATGCCTCGATACAGTGATAGGACGGAATGAATGCAAAACGCCGAAATGATGGAGAAAATTGCGACTGGTAAAGGCTTTATCGCTGCGCTCGATCAAAGCGGAGGTTCGACGCCAAAGGCGCTGAAAGGCTATGGTGTCGAGGAAAGCGCCTATACAAATGACGAGGAGATGTTTGCCCTGATCCACCAGATGAGAAGCCGGATCATTACCTCACCCTGTTTCAATGGAGAGAAGGTCATCGGCGCGATTCTGTTCGAACGTACGATGGACGGCGAAGCGGGCGGACAGCCAGTCCCTGAAGCGCTTTGGAATCGCGGTGTTGTACCTTTCCTGAAGGTCGACAAGGGTCTGGAAGACGAAGGTGAAGGCGTCCAGATGATGAAAGCGATGCCCGATCTTGGCACTTTGCTCGACCGTGCAAAGGCCAAGGGCGTGTTTGGCACCAAAATGCGTTCGGTTATCAACCTCGCCTCGCCATCGGGCATCGCCGCGATCGTCAAGCAGCAATTCGATGTCGCCGAGCAAATCCTTTCGCACGGCCTGATGCCGATTATCGAGCCTGAGGTAAATATCAGGAGTACCGATCGCGCGCAGTGCGACGCAATTCTGCGCGACGAGATATTGAAGGCGCTTGAGGGCCTTTCGGGCGACCATAAGGTGATGCTGAAACTGTCGATCCCGGCAGAGGCTGACCTGTTCGGAGGGCTCGTCGCCCATCCACGGGTATTACGTGTGGTGGCCTTGTCCGGCGGGTTTGCGCGGCCCGAAGCCTGCGCCGAACTCGCCAGGAACAAAGGCATGATTGCCAGTTTCAGCCGCGCTCTGCTCGAGGATCTGCGCCACCAGATGAGCGATGACGAATTTAATGCCTCGCTTGGCGGCGCAATCGACGAAATCGCCGCCGCATCGGCGACCTGAGTTTGGAGAGGGGTCGGCGGCAAGTGCGTTAGACATTTGCCGCCGGCCTAAAGCCCCGCTAAAGGCGCGGCATGAATGAAACAGGCTGCCAATTATATCTTATCTCTCCGCCCGATGTCGGTGGGGATTTTCCTGTAAGGCTGGAACAGGCGTTGACCGCCGGCCCAGTTGCTGCATTCCAGTTCCGCGTGAAGGAAATCGACCAGCATGAGGCGGCGTCGCTGGCTGCACCTTTGCAGGCGATATGTGCGCGGCATGACGTCGCTTTCATCGTCAACGACAGCATTGCGCTTGCCAAACGTCTGAAAGCTGACGGCGTGCATTTGGGGCAGGACGACGGCGATGTTCGCGAGGCGCGGGAAATGCTGGGCCGTGAAGCCCAAATCGGCGTTACCTGCCATAACAGCCGCCATTTAGCGATGGAGGCGGCAGAGGCCGGGGCGGATTATGTGGCCTTTGGCGCTTTCTATCCGACAAGCACCAAGCAGGTCGAGCATGTGGCTGAACTGGATACGCTGCAAAAATGGTCGATGGTAACCGAAATTCCCTGCGTCGCGATTGGTGGCATCAGGCCGGACAACGCCAAGCCCCTGATAGATGCAGGTGCGGATTTTCTGGCTGTCAGTTCCGCCGTGTGGGACCATCCACAAGGCCCTGCCGAAGCAGTGAAGGCTTTTAACGCCCTGCTTGCCTAAATGTGCGGCCACCGTTAAAGGCCGCGTCCAATGGCGTGCCGGTGTTTGACATCGGGTGCGTTTGCTCTTTCCATTTGTCAAGCGAGTCATCTCATGAAAATCAACGCGGTTGAAATCAAGCCGGGTAACATCCTCGAATATGAAGGCGGCCTGTGGCGAACCGTCAAAACCGCGCATACGCAACCGGGCAAGGGCGGCGCGTACATGCAGGTTGAAATGAAGAATCTGCGCGACGGCCGCAAGAACAATGTCCGCTTCCGTTCGGCCGAAAGCGTCGAGCGAGTCCGCCTCGACCAGAAGGATTTCCAGTTCCTTTATAGCGAGGGCGATTCTCTCGTTTTCATGGACAAGGAAACCTACGATCAGGTGACCCTGCCGACCGACCTGCTGGGCGATGCAGCGGCTTTCCTACAGGACGGCATGGACGTTGTTATGGAAATGTATGAGGACGAGGCTCTTTCTGTTGCGCTTCCCGACCAGATCGAAGCGACAGTTGTCGAAGCCGACGCGGTGGTAAAGGGGCAAACCGCGTCCTCCAGCTACAAACCGGCGATTCTCGACAACGGCGTCCGGGTCATGGTTCCACCCTTCATCAGCGCGGGCACGCGCATCGTGGTCGATGTGTATGAACGGACCTATGTCGGCAAGGCAGGGTGATCGAGGTTCCCCTCCCGCACGCGGGAGGGACTAGGGGTGGGCAGTCCCACCGTTGAAGTTGAACACCCCCGTTAGCGGTTGCAGGCCTATCCCCGGCCCACCCGCCAGCGGGAGGGGAGTAGAAAATGCCAGCATTAACCGGCCTTCTTACCATCATGGAGAAAGCTGCCCGTAAGGCGGGTGGCAAACTGCGTCGCGATTTCGGCGAGATCGAGCATTTGCAGGTTTCGCAAAAGGGACCAGCGGATTTCGTATCGAAAGCCGACCAAAAAGCCGAAGACACGATTTTTCACGAGCTTGAGAATGCCCGGCCCGACTGGGGCTTCCTGATGGAGGAGAGCGGCGACATCAAGGGTGCCGACGGAAAGCCGCGCTTCATTGTCGATCCGCTTGATGGCACCAGCAATTTCCTTCACGGCATTCCCCATTTCGCCATATCGATTGCGGTGCAGGACCCAAAGCCGGACGGCTCGGGCTGGGGCGATATCTTTGCGGCACTGGTATATAACCCGATCACCGATGAAAGTTTCTGGGCCGAGCGCGGGAAGGGTGCATGGCTTGGTAATCGCCGGTTGCGGGTGTCGGCTCGTCGGCAGTTGAACGAGGCGCTGATTGCCACCGGCACCCCCTATAAAGGTCACGGCGACTTCGAAGAATGGGGGAAAATCTATGCTGCAATCGGTCCAGAGGTTGCCGGCATTCGCCGTTTCGGTTCGGCTAGCCTCGATCTCGCCTGGCTCGCGGCAGGCCGCTATGACGGGTTCTGGGAAAGCGGATTGTCCGCATGGGACACCGCTGCCGGGTGCCTCCTCGTGCGGGAGGCCGGCGGCTTTGTCACCGACTATCGCGGGCGCAGCCCTCACATCGCCGATGCCCAGGTTTTGGCGGCAAACGATATTCTCCACAGCAAGCTTCACAAGCTCTTGGCCGGGGCGCTGAAATAATACGCAAAATGGCGTCAAAAAGCGCGTCTCAGGCCTTGCGGGGAGCCGTTCATGCCCCTAGAGGTGCGGCAGTTTAACGCCCGAAAAGCGAGTCCGATTTTGACCGATTTGTCGCAATATCTGCCGATATTATTGTTCCTGGTGGTGGCACTGCTTCTGTCTGCGGCGTTCGTGTTCCTGCCGATGGGCGTTTCGCGCCTCACCGGATCGCACCAGCCGACCGAGGCGAAGCTTGCCGAATATGAATGCGGTTTTCCTGCGTTCGAAGATTCGCGCAGCCAGTTCGACGTGCGTTTCTATCTCGTCGCCATACTCTTCATCATCTTCGACCTTGAAGCCGCATTCCTTTTCCCTTGGGCGGTTAGCCTTGGAGAGACAGGTTGGGTGGGCTGGGGTACCATGATGCTGTTTCTGTTCGAACTTGTGATCGGGTTTATCTATGCCTGGAAAGTGGGAGCGCTCGAATGGGAGTGATCGAAAAAACACCTGCCGCGCCGGATGCCGATTTCTTCAAGGACATCGACAGCGAGGTCAGCGACAAGGGTTTTGTCGTAACCTCGACCGAAGACCTGTTCAACTGGGCGCGCACCGGGTCGCTCTGGCCGATGACATTCGGGCTGGCCTGCTGCGCGGTGGAGATGATCCACGGCTATATGCCGCGCTATGATTTCGAACGCTTCGGCATCGCCCCGCGCGCGTCGCCGCGTCAGTCGGACGTTATGATCGTGGCAGGGACGCTTTGCAACAAGATGGCTCCAGCTCTGCGCAAGGTGTATGACCAGATGTCCGAGCCGAAATATGTGATCTCGATGGGCAGCTGCGCCAATGGCGGTGGCTATTATCATTATAGCTATAGCGTCGTACGCGGTTGCGACCGCATTGTTCCAGTGGATATCTATGTCCCGGGTTGCCCGCCAACCGCGGAGGCTCTGCTTTACGGAATCATGCAGCTGCAGCGTAAAATCCGCCGGACGGGGACCATCGAACGGTGAGCCATCCCGCACCACATATCGAAAAGCCCAAGGGCATTATTGCCGCCGTCAAAAAAGCAATCGGCAAGAACTTGCTGTCGGTCGAAGAAGAGTTTGGCGAGGTCGCCCTTTATGTGCGGCTCGACGCATTAGTCAGCGTTATGACTGCCTTGCGCGATGAGTGCGAATATCAGCAATTGGTCGAGATTGCAGGCGTCGACTGGCCGGATCGGGACCCGCGCTTCGAAGTCGTTTACTGCCTTTTGAGCCTGACCAAAAACCATCGCATCCGCGTCCATGTCGCAACCGGTGAGGATGTGCCGGTACCCTCGGTTACCGGGATATGGCCGGTGGCCGGATGGCTCGAGCGCGAGGTGTTCGACATGTATGGCGTTCTGTTTTCGGGCAATGAAGATTTGCGGCGGATCCTGACCGATTATGGCTTCACCGGACATCCGCAGCGCAAGGATTTTCCGCTGACCGGCTATGTCGAACTGCGTTATTCGGAAGAGGAAAAGCGCGTGAAATATGAGCCGGTGCAACTGGCCCAGGATTTCCGCAACTTTGATTTTCTGTCTCCCTGGGAAGGCGCGGACTATGTGCTCCCGGGTGACGAGAAAGTCATCAAGTCCGGTGAACCTCCGCGCGGCACTTCTCCGCAGGTGAACGAGCCGAAGACTACGGAAAAGCCTTCGCAGACGGGGGCAGGTGCTGCTGCCAACGAAGAGGCGAAAAAGCGCAGCGTGCGCAAGCCGAAAGCGGAGAAACCGCAATGAGCCTTAGCCAGGATCTCGCGCCGACCACGGGTGACGAAGTCATCCAGAATTACACGATCAATTTCGGTCCGCAGCATCCGGCGGCCCATGGCGTCTTGCGGCTTGTCATGGAACTTGACGGTGAGATCGTCGAGCGGCTCGACCCCCATATAGGTCTGCTCCACCGCGGCACCGAGAAGCTGATCGAGCATAAAACCTATTTGCAGGCGCTGCCTTATTTCGACAGGCTCGATTATGCGTCTCCGCTATGCATGGAGCACAGTTACGTGCTTGCTATCGAGAAGATGTTGAACCTCGAAGTGCCGCTGCGCGCCCAATATCTGCGTGTGCTGTTCGCCGAGATGACCCGGATTTCCAACCACACGCTCAACATCGCCCACCATATTCTCGACGTCGGCGCGATGACACCGGGGCTTTGGCTCTATGAAGCGCGTGAAGATTGCATGGGCTTTTTTGAGCGGGCTTCGGGCGCGCGAATGCACACCGCTTGGTTCCGTCCCGGCGGCGTGCATCAGGATGTGCCGCTGAAGCTGCTTACCGATATCGGCGAATGGCTCGACGACCGGCTGCCGCGCCTGTTCGAAGACGCGATGGCGCTTGTGGTCGACAACCGCATCTTCAAACAGCGCAATGTCGACATCGCGATCGTTTCGCGCGAAGATTCGATCAAATGGGGCTTTTCCGGCCCCATGATTCGTGCGGCGGGCATTCCGTGGGACATCCGCAAGTCGCAGCCTTACGATGTCTATGCGAAAATGGATTTCGACATCCCTGTCGGCACGCGCGGCGATTGTTATGACCGCTTCATGGTCCGCGTCGAGGAAGTGCGGCAGTCGATCCGCATCATGAAGCAGTGTCTGCAGCAGATGCCCGAAGGCCCGGTGTGCAGCGACGATCGCAAGATCGTGCCGCCCAAGCGCGCCGAAATGAAGCAGTCGATGGAAGCGCTGATTCATCATTTCAAGCTCTACACCGAAGGTTTCAAGGTTCCTGCGGGCAGCGTCTATGTCGCGACCGAAAGCCCCAAGGGCGAATTCGGCGTCTATCTGGTGTCGGACGGTACCAACAAACCCTATCGCTGCAAGATCCGCCCGACCGCTTTTTCGCATTTGCAGGCGATGGATTTCATGTCGCGCGGGCATATGCTGGCGGACACGACCGCGATACTGGGCGCGCTCGATATCGTGTTCGGGGAGTGCGACCGGTGATCATCCGAGAAATTTTTATCTTTGTTCTTGCCATCGCAGGCTTTGCATCGGGCGTTGCGGCCTATCTGGTAGTTTTTCACGGTGCCGCGACGGTGAAAGACGTTTTGTCCATAGCTGCCGCCGCTACTATTGGTCTTTACGTAGGGCGCTATGTCGAAAGGGGATTGGCCCGTGGCTGAAACCGCTCACATCCCCGATGAAGCCGAAGTCCGCGCAAAATGGGGCGCGTTCGCTTTCACGCCGGCGACAAAGGCAAAGGCCGACATCTATATCGGCCGCTACCCCGCCGGGCGGCAGCAGTCCGCCGTGATGGCGCTGCTCGATCTTGCGCAGCGGCAGGTGGGCGAGGAAACGCATACGCAGGGCTGGTTGCCGGTCCCTGTCATCGAATATGTCGCGCAATATCTCGGCATGCCCTATATGCGCGCCTACGAGGTTGCGACCTTCTACACCATGTACAATCTCGCGCCCGTCGGCCGTTTCCATGTGCAGGTGTGCGGCACGACGCCGTGCATGTTGCGGGGCTCGGACGACATCATCGCGGCGTGCAAGAACCGCGGGCTTGTGAAGGGCGCGACCACGCCCGATGGCCTGTTCACGCTGACCGAGGTCGAGTGCATGGGCAATTGTTCCTCCGCGCCGATGGTGCAGATCAACGACGATAATTACGAAGACCTCGATTACGACAGCATGACCGCGATCCTGAATGACCTGTCCGAAGGCAAACAGCCCAAGATCGGCACGCAGCTGCCCGGGCGGCATACGGTCGAACCCTATGGCGGGGCGACGACGTTGCACGCGATGGTCGACAAGAACCATGACTATCGGGGGGAATGGTGATGGGTTCGAAATTTAGCGACGGCATGGTTCGCCAAATTGGTGTTGCTGGGCTGTTTTTGTCCGGCGTTGCTCTTCTCATCATTGGATTTGCTTTGGTCACCGGCAATTTTGACAAAAATGTTGTAAGCCTGTTGCCTACCACAATTTTGGGAGTTGCGATTTACCTTGGGACTCAGACGGTCTTGAAGCAGAGGGCGGGTAACGATGCTGGCTGATTGGCTCCCCATTATAGGCGTTGTCGTCGCCGCATTCATCGCGTGGAAACTCCTGACCGGCATCATCAAGCTCGCCGTCATCGGTCTGCTCATCGTCGGCGGCGCTTGGTTCCTTCTCGGAGGATTGGGCTGATGCGGGTTGCGCCTTTATTTTTTTGTTCACGCGGAGACGCGGAGGCGCGGAGGAGGTTTTCTCAGCGAACTCTGCGCACTCTGTGTGAACCCAAAAATATTTCACGCAGAGGTCGCAGAGTCCGCAGAGTTTCTTGCTTTACCATTCTCCGCGTCTCCGCGTCTCCGCGTGAACAATTCATTGCCCTGCGGGCGGGAGCGAACGCATGAGCTTGCTCGACAAAGACCGCATCTTCACCAACCTCTACGGCTATCAGGATTTCGGCCTGAAAGCCGCCCAAGCCCGTGGCGATTGGGACAAGACAGCAGACCTGATGAAAGTCGGGCAGGACGCGATTATCGAGGAGGTCAAGGCCTCGGGCTTGCGCGGACGCGGCGGGGCGGGTTTTCCGACAGGGATGAAATGGAGCTTCATGCCCAAGGCACCGACGCCCGAGCGGCCCAATTTCCTCGTCATCAATGCCGATGAGTCCGAACCCGGAAGCTGCAAGGACCGCGAGATCATCCGTCATGACCCGCACAAGCTGATCGAGGGCGCGCTCGTTTCCGGGTTTGCGATGCGCGCACGCGCGGCCTATATCTACATTCGCGGCGAGTATATTTTCGAGGCCAAGGTTCTCGAAAAGGCCGTGGCCGAGGCCTATTCGGCCGGACTTCTCGGCAAGAATGCGGCAAAGTCGGGCTATGATTTCGACGTCTTCGTGCATCGCGGCGCGGGCGCCTATATCTGCGGCGAAGAAACCGCGATGATCGAAAGCCTTGAAGGCAAGAAGGGCCAGCCACGCCTGAAGCCGCCATTCCCGGCGGGTGCTGGCCTCTACGGCTGCCCGACCACGGTCAACAATGTCGAGAGCATCGCGGTCGTGCCGACGATCCTGCGGCGCGGCGCGGCGTGGTTCAAAAGCTTCGGGCGCGAGAATAACGCGGGCACCAAGCTGTTCCAGATTTCGGGTCATGTCGAAAAACCCTGCGTGGTCGAGGAAGCGATGAGCATCCCGTTCCGCGAACTGATCGAGAAGCATTGCGGCGGCATAAGGGGCGGATGGGACAATCTGCTCGCGGTGATCCCCGGCGGATCGTCGGTGCCGTTGGTGCCGGGACCGATGATGATGGACGTGCCGATGGATTTTGACGGCTGCAAGGAAGTCGGCTCTGGCCTTGGCACGGCGGCGGTCATCGTGATGGACAAGAGCACCGACATCGTCCGCGCGATTTCGCGGCTGTCCTATTTCTACAAGCACGAAAGCTGCGGCCAATGCACGCCCTGCCGCGAAGGCACAGGCTGGATGTGGCGCGTGATGGAACGGCTGCGCGAAGGCAATGCCGATGTGTCGGAAATCGACACCTTGTTTGAGGTGACCAAGCAGGTCGAAGGCCACACCATCTGCGCGCTTGGCGACGCGGCGGCATGGCCGATCCAGGGACTGATCCGGCATTTCCGGCCAGAGCTGGAGCGGCGGATTGTTGAAGCCAAGGGCGGCGAGATGCTGGAGGCGGCGGAATGAGCATTTTTGCTTTTCGCTCGTTGTTTGTTTTCGCGATTTCAGCGAGTTCTCCAGTGGTAGCTAAATCGCAGGAGAATGAGAGTTATTCAAACAGCGTCGAGCAGGAATTTTCGCAGACAGCGAACTGTATTGTTCAATCTAATCAAATCCGTCCAAGAGCTTTTGCAGTTGCGAGAATGACCGGAACCACCAGCAAGGACGACAAATCCGTGGTCGATCATTTCATTAAACAGATAAAAAATGTCGGCTGTTTTCGCTTTTCGTCTAAAGCCGTAATCTTCGACCTTTCCAATTATCGCAGCGCCCTTTTTAGCGCCCTTTACAGGACTGATTTTGGTGCGATTCCGCCTCCAAAATTTGAAGGAGTGCCGGAGCTTAATTTTCATACGGAATATGACCAAAATTTCTTGTGGTCGTACGAAAAACAGATTGCCTTGCGAAAGGTTGGTGATTGCATCGCTCGTGCCAATCCGACCGCAGCGCATTTATTTGCGATATCATTGCACCCAGACGAAGAGCAAATTGACCCGTCTTTTCGCCCTTGTCTCGGAATGAGATTGCCGCCTTCCATGACGCCTTGGAGAATGCGCGGAGTAGTTGCAGAAGCGATGTACAAGTTGAGGATCGCTCAAACGGGGAAGTTTGGAGGCGCTGATGCCTAAAGTCACTGTAGACGGCCTCGAACTCGAAGTTCCGGCAGGCGCTACCGTCTTGCAGGCCTGCGAGATGGCGGGGAAGGAAATTCCGCGTTTTTGCTATCATGAGCGGCTGTCTATCGCGGGCAACTGCCGCATGTGTCTGGTCGAGGTCGCGCCGGGGCCGCCCAAGCCGCAGGCAAGTTGCGCGCTGCCCGCCACTGAAGGCCAGATCATCCGCACCGACAGCGCGATGGTCAAAAAGGCGCGCGAAGGCGTGATGGAATTCCTGCTCATCAACCACCCGCTCGATTGCCCGATTTGCGATCAGGGCGGCGAGTGCGACCTGCAGGACCAGAGCATTGCCTATGGTCGCGGCGCTAGCCGCTATGACGAGAACAAGCGCGCGGTGACCGAGAAATATATGGGCCCCATCGTCAAGACGGTGATGACTCGCTGCATCCAGTGCACGCGCTGCATCCGCTTTGCCGAAGAGGTGGCGGGCATCGAGGAAATCGGCGCAATCGGGCGCGGCGAGAATATGCAGATCACCAGCTATCTCGAACGCGCGGTGACAAGCGAGCTTTCGGGCAATGTCGTCGACCTGTGCCCGGTCGGCGCGCTGACGTCGAAGCCATACGCCTTCGAAGCACGGCCGTGGGAGCTCAAGAAAACGCCGAGCATCGACGTAATGGATGCGGTCGGCACCAACATTCGCCTCGATAGCCGGGGGAGGGCCGTGCTGCGCGCGCTGCCGCGCATCAATGACGATGTGAACGAGGAATGGGCGTCGGACAAGACGCGGCATGCGGTTGATGGCCTGACGC
This sequence comes from Sphingomonadaceae bacterium, assembly GCA_016742125.1. Lineage (GTDB taxonomy): Bacteria > Pseudomonadota > Alphaproteobacteria > Sphingomonadales > Sphingomonadaceae > Sphingorhabdus_B. The sequence continues at coordinate 32,378 of JACVCM010000021.1, forward strand.
ACCGGCGGTTGGACAAGCCCTATGTGCGCAAGGGCGGCAAGCTGGTCGCGGTGAGCTGGGCTGAAGCGTTCGAGGCAGTTCGCGCGAACTGGAGCGGCGAGGCGGCGGTGATTGCGGGCGATCAGGTCGATTGCGAAACGATGTTTGCCGCGCGCGAACTGGCGGGGACAGCGATGCTCGAAGGGCGACAGACGGGGCTGGCCTATGACACGTCGAGCCTGAGTGCCGTCAATTTCAACACGACTATAGCAGGCATCGAAAATGCCGATGTAATTTTACTGGTCGGAAGCGACACGAGGCGCGAAGCACCGCTCGTCAATACACGCATCCAGAAAGCTGTCCGCAAACGCGGCGCGAGAGTGTTTGCCATCGGGCCGGTGACCGACTTGACCTACAAGGTCGAATGGTTGGGTGACGATCTCGGCGCGCTGACGAAGGCACCCAAGGCATTGGCCGACGCGCTGAAGATTGCGGAACGTCCTGCGATTATCGTCGGCGGTGGCGCACTTCGTTACGAAGGTGTGCACGGCGCAGCACTGGCATTCACCAAGAAATACAAGCTGGTCCGTCCTTCGACAGGCTCACGAGTCTGGAACGGCTTCAACGTCCTGCATTTCGCGGCAGCGCGGATGGGTGGGCTCATGCTCGGTTTTGCGCATGATGGCGGCATAAAGGCCCTTGCGGCGAAGAGGCCCAAACTGGCCTTCTTCCTCGGCGCGGACGAAGTCGACTATTCTCTTTTTGCCGATAGCTTCAAGGTCTATGTCGGCCACCATGGCGACAATGGTGCGCATCATGCCGATGTCATCCTGCCGGGTGCGGCTTATAGCGAAAAGTCGGGCACCTACGTAAATCTCGAAGGTCGCGTCCAGCGCGGCGAGCGGGCGGTCTTCCCGCCGGGAGATGCACGCGAGGATTGGGCGATTTTCCGGGCGCTTTCGGACGTGCTCGGCAAGCGGTTGCCCTTTGACAGCCTCGACCAACTGCGAGCCGAAATGGCGAAGGCGGTTCCCGCGTTGGGTGTAGAAGGCCTCGCCGACTATGGATGGAGCGAACCTAAATTGCCGTCCACTGTCAGCAGCAAGGTCGCCGATTATCCGATCAAGGATTTTTACCTCACCAACGCGATCTGCCGCGCCTCCCCGACGATGCAGCGCTGTTCGGCCGAGCTGGTGCATGGCGAAGAATTTCTGGAGGCGGCGGAATGATTGCCTCGCCCAGCTGTCAAAACAACGTCGGCCCAGCGCAGGCAGAGGTTCATTGCATCTATCCGACTAAACCGACAGGCGAGATAGGCACCAGCCTTCGCTGGTGCGACGGGAGAATTGTGAAGTGACCTCCTTCTTCCAAAACCTCGGCATGTCCTATGAAGCCGCATGGTTCACCGCGACCCTTGCGGGCATATTGCTCATCGCTTTCCCGCTGATGCTGACCGTCGCGCTAATCATCTACAGCGAGCGCAAATTATGGGCCGCCTTCGCACTTCGCAAAGGCCCCAATGTGGTCGGCCCGTTCGGCATCCTCCAGTCTTTCGCCGATGGCCTGAAGGTCTTTCTGCAGGAAACGATCATTCCATCGGCCTCCAACCGCGGCCTGTTCCTGATCGCGCCGATCATTACCTTCACCGTCGCATTGATGGCTTGGGCGGTCATTCCGTTCGACGCGGGCGTGGTATTGTCCGACATAAATGTAGGGCTGCTCTACATCCTCGCCATCAGCAGCCTCGGTGTTTACGGCATCATCATTTCGGGCTGGGCCTCCAACTCCAAATATCCGTTTTACTCATCGATGCGAGCTGCCGCCCAGATGATTTCCTATGAAGTTTCGATCGGTTTCATCCTGATTTGCGTGGTCCTGTGGGCGGGCACGTTCAACATGGGCGGGATCATCGAAGGGCAGAAGGGACATATATTTGGCTTCATAAACGCTTATGCGCTGAACCCGTTGTTGTTCCCGATTGCAGTCATGTTCCTGATCAGCGCAATGGCCGAAACTGCGCGGGCGCCGTTTGATTTGACCGAAGCCGAAAGCGAGATCGTCGCGGGCTACCAGACCGAATATTCGTCGATGGCCTTCGCGCTCTTCTGGCTTGGCGAATATGCCAATGTGCTGCTGATGTGCGCGCTGAACGCGATCCTGTTCTGGGGTGGGTACCTGCCGCCGGTGGATTGGGCACCGCTTTATGCCGTGCCGGGTATTATCTGGCTGTTCGCCAAGATATTGCTGATGTTCTTCATCTTCGCATGGGTGAAAGCCACCGTCCCGCGTTATCGCTATGACCAGTTGATGCGCCTTGGTTGGAAGGTGTTTCTGCCGATCTCACTGTTCTGGGTATTCTTGGTGAGCGGCTATTTGATGTGGACGGGGCATTTCGGATGATTACTGCGCTTTTTCTTGCACCAGCGATAGTGTCCGCGGGGCCAAGCACGGCTGTCGAACCGGCTACGGGTTGGCAATGCCAATACACCGCCGCGGACGGATCTTCGTTCAAGCTATCCGGTTTTTTCCCCGAGTTTCCTAAGGGATCGCCCGCCAATATCGCCAAGCTATCCCAAATTGATGGAAATGCACCCGAATTTTTACGCGGAAGAAAGCCGGTCAAGTCTTATGAGCCCAAAAATGGCGACCGCTTCTATCAGGTGAGTTTCGCAGATGCGAATGGTGATCGTTATAACTTGAACTTCCAGTTTTCCGAAACCAAAGAAATGCCGACCGATATCACACACTGGATATCCAAAGAGCAGAAGCTTGTGACAATGGCATCGGGAAAATGCAGCGCCGATTTCAATCCGGAGCATAAATCCGAATGACCACCATCGCCCATCTCCTGAAGTCCTTCACGCTATGGGAATTTATCAAGGCGCACCTGCTTACCTTGCAATATTTCTTCAAGCCCAAGGCGACGGTGAATTATCCGTTCGAGAAGAACCCGCTGTCCCCGCGTTTTCGCGGCGAGCATGCGCTGCGCCGCTATCCCAATGGCGAGGAACGCTGCATTGCGTGCAAGCTGTGCGAGGCGGTGTGTCCGGCGCAGGCTATCACTATCGAGGCCGAACCGCGTGAGGACGGGTCACGCCGCACCACGCGCTATGACATCGATATGACCAAGTGCATCTATTGCGGTTTCTGCCAGGAAGCTTGCCCGGTCGATGCCATCGTCGAGGGACCGAATTTCGAATATGCCACCGAAACGCGTGAGGAATTGCTGTACGACAAGGATAAGCTCCTCGCCAATGGCGACAAATGGGAACGCGCAATTGCTGCGAACCTTGCCGCCGATGCGGCGTTTAGGTAGGGGCGGCGCATCGTGATTCATCAATCTTTTTCAGATCATTTTTGTTCACGCGGAGACGCGGAGACGCGGAGGATGTTTTCTCTGGGGCCACTGCGCGCTTTGCGTGAACCACAAAATATTTTACGCAGAGGGCGCAGAGAACGCGGAGTTTCGGCGCTATTACTCCTCCGCGCCTCCGCGTCTCCGCGTGAACTATTTTCTGCCCTTCGGGCTGGTGTCGTATGATTCAGGTCATCTCCTTCTATCTCTTCGCCAGCATCCTCATCGCATCCGCCGCGATGGTGATTTTTGCGCGCAATCCGGTGCATAGCGTGCTGTGGCTGATCGTCGCCTTCTTTAACGCGGCGGGCTTGATGGTCCTTATCGGCGCAGAGTTTATCGCGATGTTGCTGGTCATCGTTTATGTCGGCGCGGTCGCGGTGTTGTTCCTGTTCGTGGTGATGATGCTCGACATTGATTTTGCCGAACTTCGCGCCGGCTTTATCAAAAATGTCCCGCTGGGATTACTGCTGGCCGTGGTGCTGGTGTCCGAACTCGTGCTGGGCATCGGAGCATATCGCGCTGGCGAGGTGAAACTGGGCGTGCCCGACGGCGCTGCTGCAGTGACCGAGATGCCGAATACCGAGGCCATCGGTGCCTTGCTTTACAGCAAATACATCTTCCTGTTCGAAAGTGCAGGTCTCATCCTGCTGGTCGCCATGGTCGGCGCAATTGTGCTCACCCATCGCAAGAGCCACAGCGCAAAAGCACAGAATATCACCAGCCAGAATATGCGCCGTCCGCAGGATGCCACTCGCAATGTCAATCAGCCGGTCGGGCAGGGAGTGGAGTTGTGATGAGCCACCTGCTTTTTGCCCGCACCGTCACCCTGAACTTGTTTCAGGGTCCATCTCGCCTTGCAAGCTCAGGTCGTGCTGCACGATGGATGCTGAAACAAGTTCAGCATGACGGCTTAAAGGACGGGGCTATATTATGATCGGTATCGAACATTATCTGGTCGTCAGCTCCATCCTGTTCGTCATGGGCGTGCTTGGCATTTTCCTGAACCGGAAGAATGTGATCGTAATTCTCATGGCGATCGAACTGATTTTGCTGGCGGTGAATATCAATCTCGTCGCGTTCAGCGCCTTTTTGGGCGATTTGACAGGGCAGGTTTTTGCCATGTTCGTGCTGACGGTTGCTGCGAGTGAAGCGGCTATCGGGCTTGCCATCCTTGTCATCTATTTCCGCGGCCGCGGCACTATTGCGGTCGACGATGTCAACCGGATGAAGGGGTAAGCATCCAGTGACTTCCATTCATATCATCGTCTTCCTGCCGCTGCTGGCAGCGCTGGTTGCAGGCCTGGGCCAGCGTTTCATCGGTCTGGTTGCGGCGAAGACGATTACGACGGCGGGTCTTTTCACCGCGTGCCTTTTGAGTTGGCCGATCTTTATCGGCTTCCTGACCGGGACCGAAAAAGCCTATGTGCAGCCGGTCATGACCTGGGTGCAGTCGGGCGCGCTGTCGTTCGACTGGGAATTGCGCGTCGATGCGTTAACTGCCGTCATGCTGGTCGTCATCACTACGGTATCTGCGCTCGTCCACCTGTATAGCTGGGGCTATATGGAGGAAGATCCGGATCAACCGCGCTTCTTCGCCTATCTGTCGCTGTTCACCTTTGCGATGCTTATGCTGGTGACTGCGAACAACCTTGTACAGATGTTTTTTGGTTGGGAAGGCGTGGGTTTGGCGTCCTATCTATTGATCGGTTTCTGGTACAAAAAGCCAAGCGCCAATGCCGCTGCTATCAAGGCCTTTGTGGTCAACCGCGTCGGCGATCTTGGCTTCATGCTCGGTATTTTCGGCATCTTCTGGCTGTTCGGCACGGTATCGATTCCCGAAATACTTGCCGCTGCGCCGGACAAGGCAGGGTCGAGCGTCGGATTTCTGGGGCTTCGTGTCGATACGATGAGCCTGCTGTGCGTGCTCCTCTTTATAGGGGCAATGGGCAAGTCGGCACAGCTTGGCCTTCATACATGGCTTCCCGACGCGATGGAAGGGCCGACCCCCGTGTCCGCGCTGATCCATGCCGCCACGATGGTTACCGCCGGTGTGTTTATGGTCTGCCGCCTGTCGCCACTGTTCGAGACCAGTCAGTTTGCGCTGAATGTCGTTACCATCGTCGGCGCAACGACTGCGATTTTTGCAGCTACCGTTGGCCTTGTCCAAAATGACATCAAGCGGGTGATAGCCTATTCGACCTGTTCGCAGCTGGGGTATATGTTCTTTGCCGCTGGCGTCGGGGCGTACAGCGCAGCGATGTTCCACCTGTTCACGCACGCCTTTTTCAAGGCCTTGCTGTTTCTTGGCGCGGGGTCAGTCATCCACGCGATGCACCACGAGCAGGACATGCGCTATTATGGCGGTTTTCGGGAAAAAATCCCGCTGACCCTCTTGGGAATGATGGCGGGGAAGCCTTGCCTAAACCGGAGTGGGGTTTTCTGGGTTTGTGGGGGTTTCGGGGTCTTTTTCTTGGGTGGGGTTGTTTTAGGGGG